>NZ_CP022655.2:112500-270000 GCF_002243345.2 Paenibacillus sp. RUD330 | reverse complement strand
CTGAAAAAGAACGAAAAAAAGCCGTCCGGCATGGACGGCCTTGATCCTTACAGCTCCCTGCGCCCTTCAAGGGCTTTGGACAATGTCACCTCATCGGCGTATTCCAGATCGCCGCCGACTGGCAAGCCATGCGCGATCCGCGTCACCCGGATGCCGAAAGGCCGTACGAGCCGCGAAATGTACATAGCGGTCGCTTCCCCCTCAATGTTGGGGTTGGTGGCAAGGATGAGCTCCTGCACCCGCTCGTCCTCCAGACGGCGAAGCAGTTCCGCGATCCGGATCTCCTCGGGACCGATTCCCTCGATCGGAGAGATGGCTCCCTGAAGCACATGATACTGTCCGTTGAATTCCTTGGTCCGCTCCATCGCAACCAGATCTCTGGATTCCTGGACCACACAGATGGAGGAATGGTCCCTGGACTTGTCCTGGCAGATCCGGCAAGGGTCGGTGTCGGTGATATTGCAGCAGACGGAACAAAAATGAAGGTTCCGCTTGACGCTGACGAGAGCTTTTGCAAAGTCGATGACATCGTCTTCCTTCATCTTAAGGACATGAAAGGCCAGCCTGGCAGCCGTCTTCGGCCCGATGCCGGGAAGGCGGGTGAAGGAATCGATCAGTTTGGCTATGGGTTCCGGATAATACAAGGAATCAGCTCCATCCATAAAATAAGGACGGCCCTGCCGGAATGCGAAGGGCCGTCCAAGGCTGCTGCAAGAGCAGCCGTCTATGCGGTCGCGATGGACCCGCAGGCTTTAGAACAAGCCGGGAATTTTCATGCCGCCGGTGAATTTGCCCATGTCCTTGTTCGCCAGCTCGTCGGCCTTGGTGATGGCGTCATTGACGGCTGTGAGCACAAGATCCTGAAGCATTTCCACATCGTCGGGGTCGACCGCTTCCGGCTTGATCGCGATGCTGATCAGCTTCTTGTGTCCGTTCACGACAGCCGTGACGACACCGCCGCCAGCGGAGCCTTCAACGTTCTTCGTTTCAAGCTCCTCTTGAGCCTTGAGCATCTGCTCCTGCATCTTCTTGACCTGCTTCATCATTTGGTTCATGTTGTTCATCGTCATCACCTCATTATTGGAATTAAGATCAATGTCAATCCTTCTTCAGCTCGACCAGGTCTTCCCCGAACAGACGGACCGCCTCTTCCACCCATTCCGGCCGAGCCGGAGCTTGCGGCGGATCGTCGTGGCTGAGCTCCAGAGGCGCCGAAGCACGTTCCGAAGCGGCGCCGGAGCTCGCCTGCTGCCAGTCCTTCTGCATGACGGTGGACAGAGACAAGGAGCGGCCGAAGGCTTCCTGAAGCACTTTCTCGATGAGCTCGCGATTGGCCTGCTTTTCGGTCGTTTCCCGATGAATCGTGTTTTTGAACGCGACGAGCACGGAGTCGCCGGTGGAGGCTACCGGCTCGCCGTCCACGAGCCACGCATGGACCGTAACCCTTGCGTCTTTGACCCGAGCCAGCACTTCGCTCCATTTTGCCCGGAGCTGAGCGGTCTCGGAGCTTGAGAGAGCCGCCAGATAGGGGTCGAGCTTGACGTTCCGCACGGAGCCGGTACCGGAACGAGGGCCGAATCCGCCTCCGCGGCCCGCTCCTCCCCGAACGGCGCTGCCGGAAGCGGATGCCTCGGGAGCCGCTGCTGCCGGCGCGCTGCCGGCGCGCTGCAGCTGCTCGATCTTGCGCTCCAGATCGTCGATCCGCTGCAGCAGCCGTCCTGCCTCTGGAGATGCTTGAGGCGCCGCGGCGCCGGCGGTGGCCGGAGCATCCGAAGATTGGCCGCCGCCCTCGGGCATCGTGGCGATTTTGAGCAGCGCCACCTCGAAGAGCGTCTGCGGGTGAGCGGCATGTCTCATCTCGTTGTGGTAGCGGTTGAGCTCGTCGATCATCCGGAAGATCCGGTCGGCCGAAAACCCTTCGGCCATGGATTGGAACCGGGTAGGATCCGAGACGCGCCCCATCGCCTCTGCGCTGCCCGGAGCGAGCTTGAGCACGAGCAGATCCCGGAAATAATACATGAGGTTCTCCAGGCATTTGTCCGGGCTTTTTCCCGCTTGCATGAGACCTTCCACTAGAGGCAGGATCGCTCCCGCGTCCCTGTCCCGGACGGCGTCCGCGATGCCCGCGAACTGCTGCGCGGCGAGGCCCCCGGTGACGTCGACCGCGCCTTCGAGCGTGATCGTCTCGGAGCCGAACGCCGCCGCCTGCTCCAGCAGGCTGATCGCATCGCGCATGCCGCCGTCGGACAGCCTGGCGATATAATCGATCGCTTCCGGCTCGGCGCGGATGCCTTCTTCCTTGCAGATCTCGGTCAGCCTCTCCACTTGCTCCTCCAGCGACACCTGCCTGAAGTCGAAGCGCTGGCAGCGGGAGATGATGGTGGGCGGAAGCTTGTGCGGCTCGGTTGTCGCCAAGATGAAGATGACATGGCTCGGAGGCTCTTCCAGCGTCTTGAGCAATGCATTGAACGCTTCCGTAGTCAGCATATGGACTTCGTCGATGATATAAACCTTGTATCGCACTTCCGATGGAGCGTATCTTACATTGTCCCTGATCTCGCGGATTTCATCAATGCCGCGGTTGGAAGCGGCGTCAATCTCCACGACATCCATCACGGTGCCGGCGGTGATTCCCCGGCAGGCGGCGCATTCGTTGCACGGCTCCGGTGCGGGTCCGAGCTCGCAGTTGACGGCCTTGGCGAAAATCTTGGCTGCGGAAGTCTTGCCCGTGCCCCGCGGCCCGTTGAACAAGTAAGCATGCGCAATGCGCTGCTCGCGGATGGCGTTCTGCAGCGTCTGCCTGATATGCTGTTGTCCTACCATGTCCCGGAACGTCTGAGGACGCCAAGCACGGTATAAGGCGATATGGGTCAAGATGCAGGCTTCCTTTCCGGCCGGCCTCGGCCGTTATTTCGTCTCTTCATTATACAATACCGCTTCCTGCCCGGCAAAAGGAATCCGCCCGATGACATCGGCAGGCAGCCGTCGGGAATGCGAGAAGCTTTCTATTGAACATAAAAAAAAACGCCCGGAAGACCTCCTCACGAAGAGTCGGACTCCAGACGTTGCTCTGCTTAGTTAGGACCGTGCACCTGCCCTCGATCCATGCGGTCCAGCAGGCATTCCTGATTCCAGCTCGGGTCAGGCACTCCTCCGGCACATGAACGCGCCTGCTTACGGCTGCTTCCTTCCGGACCTGACCGGGTTCACAAGTGTCCATTGCGGAGGACCCATCCTTCAACGCTGTTCCTAGGCGCCATACACTGCAACGCATAACCTACGGCAGGAATTCAACCTCGCTATAGCGGATTGCGAGTTACAGGGCACCGCTACCTCCCCATCTAGCACGGCAGATTTTCAGTATAGCCCATTTGCACGGCTTGTGCAACCGGCCTTCGTCTCCCCGCTCCAGGGAAAGAAAGGCGCGGTCGCGGTCGCCTTACGAAGCCAGGCGGGCAATGATTTTATAGCGGGGCATGTTGAAGGCGAGCTGCGACTCGACGCGGCTGCGCACCTGCTCCCGCTGAGCGGCGCTCAGCCCCGCCTTCGGCGTCACGTACACCCGGAGCGTCGGGCCGTCGAAAGCAAGCCGGGCCGTCTTCACCCCTTCGACCTGCTTGACCTTGAGCTCTGCGAAGTCCGCATCCTGCTGGTAGCTCTGCGAATGCGGCGTATTGGGGAGGCGGGGATTCGTATTCGTCAAGCCTAGATGTCCGTCCTGCCCGTAGCTCTTCACCCGGTTATGCTCCGGGCTGCCGCCGCAGCCCGACAGCAGAGCGGCGCCAAGCAGAAGCACGCAAACGGCCCGAAGAGGCTTATGGGTATGGAAGCGAAATGCTGATGTCAATTAAAAAACCTCCCTTCAGTCCATAGGATGGCTGAGGGAGGTTCTTCTATGCCGCCAATTTCTGGCAGTCGATTAGATGCCGTATTTCTTTTTGAAACGGTCTACGCGGCCGCCGGCATCCAGGAATTTCTGTTTGCCTGTGAAGAACGGGTGGCAAGCGGAGCAGATCTCCACGCGCAGGTTCGGTTTAACGGAACCCGTCTCGAACGTGTTGCCGCAAGCGCAAGTAGCCGTAGTCACGTGGTATTTCGGATGAATAGCCTCTTTCATCGTCTTTCACCTCTTTCTGCCCTGAGCTTCAAGCGAGCCCAGAGTTATGCATACCTGAATAGTATATCACGGACAAGTGCCGTAGGCAATAGGATTGCTGCGGGCCGCCGGCAGGACTTGCACCCTATCTCCCGGCGCAGGACGTCCATCAACCTTGATCAGTACGGCTTTCAGCGTTGCCTCGCCAGCCGGGACGGCGGCACATGCGTGTACGAGCCGATGACGACGCCCGGCAGCTCCTCGCGGAAAATCTCCAGCATCTGCTTCATGCCGTAGATCTCTCCGCGCGCCTTCGGAATGAGGTTCAGATACGCTTCCGGATCGATGTTGAGGTTGCGCATCTGAATCAGCTTGAGATCCGTCCGGCGGACGAACTCGATCATCGCTTCCATCTCCTCCTCGCGGTCGGTGACGCCCGGGAAGATGAGATAGTTGATGGAGGTGTAGACGCCTTGGTCGGCGGCATAACGCAAGGACTTCTCCACATTTTTGAGCGTATAGGCCCGAGGCTTGTAGTACGCGTTGTAATGGTCGTCCAGCGCGCTGATCGTGCTCACCCTCATCAGATCGAGGCCGGCATCGACGATCGCCCGCATGAAGTCCGTGAGCCCGGCGTTCGTGTTGATGTTGATGTAGCCCATCGACGTCTGCTCGCGGACTCTCTTCATCGCCTCCACGATGATCCTGGCCTGGGTGGACGGCTCGCCCTCGCAGCCCTGGCCGAAGCTGATGATCGCATCGGGAGTCTTCAGCTGCTCCAGCATGATCTCCACGATTTCGTCGACGGTCGGCTTGAAGTTCATGCGGGTCTGCGGAGCCGGGAACGCGCTGTCCTCCGGCTGCTCGGAAATGCAGCCGAAGCAGCCTGCGTTGCAGGAATAGGAAACCGGGACGGCTCCTTCCCAGCGCTGCAGGAACGTATTGGACGCCGTGAGGCATTCGTAGCCGAGCGCGCAATGGGACAGATGCTTGTACAGCCTGTTGTCCGGGTATTTCGCCAGCAGCTCCTCCACCTTCACGTTCAGTTCCTTGGCATCGCAGTTCAGCGGATTCCAGCGCTCGGGATCGTCGCTGCGCTCGGCCGCGACATGGAAGCCGCCGTCCTTCCAGACGACGGAGGTGTAGCCGAACAGCGGCAGGACGGCGTTTTTGTCCGCTTTGACGTAGCCGGGCAGATTAAGCCGCGTATAGCCTTGGGGAAGCAGCGCGCCTACAGCCTGATAGGATCCGGGCAGCACTTCCATCTCCCCGGTGCGGGAGCTGATGCCGACCGGGCGAGTGCCCGGCAGGCCGACGAGAGTCGCTCCCTCCGGAAGGGGGATAAGCTCCTCGTCCATGATTTCAACGACGACGTCGCCGCTGCGGCCAAGCCCGATCCAATCGGGATGGTCATATAGATTGCCTTGTTCATCGGCATATACAAGATTCATGATGTCCTCCTAAAATCTTTAGCGCCCGGCGGGGCTTATTCCGCCGGGGACTCATCCACAGGAGCGGACTTGGATCGCGCCGTGCGGCGGGTCGTTCCGGCGGCCGGCTTGTCGGCCGCCGCCGCGCGCGGAGCGCGGGTGCGCTTCGGCGCGGCCGGAGCCGCTGCGGCGTCCGCAGGCGAAGCTGCGGCAGCCGTCTCGGCGCCGGCTTGCGGCGCGGTTTCGGCGGCAGGCGAAGCTGCCGCCTTGATGCGCGGGGCGCGCGGCGAAGCCGAAGCGGCGCGAGTGCGCTTGGCCGCCGGCTCGGCAGCGGCGGACGCTTCCGGCGCAGCCGGCTGCGCGGCAGGCGCGGCGTCCTGCGCCGGCTGCTGCGCCTGGCAGCGCGCGAAGCCGCTGCCCGCGGCGAAGCGGCGCGAGTGCGCGCCGGGGCCGCCGCAGGCGCATCGGCGGCGCCCGATGCCGCAGGCGTCTCGCTGCGCGGCGAAGCTTGCGGCTCAGGCGCCGGCGCGCTCGATGCGGCGCTGACCGCCGCATCCGGCCGCATGGCCTCGGCCTGCGGCTCAGGCTGCGGCGAAGCCGGCCTTGCCGCTGCGGCCGGGCGCACGGCATCCGGCCGCGCTTCTAGCTGCGGCGCGGGCGCCGGCTTCGCCGCAGCCGCTCCGGCTTCGCCGGCGCCGGATGCCGCTGGGCGGCTTGCCGGACGCTCGGCTGCGCCGGTCAAGCCTTGCTCCGGAGCGGAGCCGCCGAAGCGCTGCTCCGCGCCTGCCGGCCGCGTCGAAGCGGAATATCCGCCCGGACGCTGTCCGCCGCTTGCCGGACGGGTGCCGACCGGACGGGTGCCCGGACGGGAAACGCCGCTGCCTGCAGGACGATTGCTTCCGTAGGACGGGCTGGCGCCCGCGCTTCCAGGACGAGAGCTGTAGCCTTCCGTCCGTCCCGGCGGCGTCGAGGTCGGCGAAGAGCTGCCTCCGAGTCCCGCGACCTGAGCCGTCTGGCCGGAAGAACCTTGCCGGTAAGCGCCGGCTCCGTTGCCGTTCCTGTAGCTCGACGTGTTGGACACGATCGGGCTTCCGCCTGCCGGACCGCTGGCAGGACTGCCGCCAGCCCCCGCGGAAGGAGCGCTGCCCGTGCTTCCCCGCGCGCCGCTCTTCGACTCCAGCGTGGCCAGGAATTCGGCGTTCGTTTTCGTCTCGCCCAGCCTCTTCAGGAAATTGTCCACGAACTCCATGGAATCGTTCATATTCTTGCGGATGACCCAGATTTTATCCAGCTCTTCCTTCGTCAGCAAGAGATCCTCGCGGCGCGTGCCCGAACGGCGGATATCCAGCGCAGGGAAGATGCGGCGCTCAGCCAGCTTGCGGTCGAGATGAAGCTCCATGTTGCCCGTTCCCTTGAACTCTTCATAGATGATGTCGTCCATCCGGGAACCGGTGTCGATCAGCGCCGTGGCCAGGATCGTCAGGCTGCCGCCTTCCTCGATGTTCCGCGCCGATCCGAAGAAGCGCTTCGGGCGATGGAAGGCAGCCGGATCGATGCCGCCGCTCAGCGTGCGTCCGGAAGGCGGAATGACCAGGTTGTAGGCCCGCGCGAGCCGGGTAATGCTGTCGAGAAGGATCACGACATCCTTCTTGTGCTCGACCATGCGCAGAGCGCGCTCCAGCACAAGCTCCGCGACCTTGATATGGTTCTCCGGCAGCTCATCGAAGGTCGAGGCGACAACCTCGCCCCGCACGGAGCGCTGCATGTCCGTCACTTCCTCCGGCCTCTCGTCGATCAGCAGCACGAACAGTTCGATCTCCGGGTTGTTTTCCGAGATGCTGTTCGCGATTTCCTTCAGCAGAAGCGTCTTGCCGGCTTTGGGAGGAGCGACGATCAGGCCGCGCTGGCCGAGTCCGACCGGCGCGAGCAAATCCATGATTCGGGTGGACAAACGATGCGGAGTCGTTTCAAGGACGAGTTTCTTTTGCGGGAACAATGGGGTCAAGGCAGGGAAATGCAGGCGGTCGGCAGCCGTTTCAGGGCTCATGCCGTTGACGGCGTTGACTTGGAGAAGTCCGAAGTAGCGCTCGCTTTCTTTTGGAGGCCGGCATTTGCCCGACACGAGGTCGCCGCTGCGCAGGTCGAACCTCCGGATTTGGGAAGCCGAAATGTAAATATCCTCATTGCTCGGAAGGTAGTTGATCGGACGCAAAAATCCAAAGCCTTCCGGCAGGATGTCCAGCACGCCCTGCATGAACAGAAGCCCGCCTCGTTCCGCCTGAGCGCGGAGAATGGCAAACACAAGCTCTTTCTTCCTCATCTGGTTGAAGCTCGGCACCTCGTACTGCTTGGCGAACTTATACAGATCGTTCAATGTCATTGCTTCCAGATCGGCGATCTGAAAATCACTCATGCTCTCACCACTTTATTCAGTTTTCACACCTTACCTCTTACCTCGTGAAGGGACGGTTCGAATCCTATCTGAATCTATAAGATCTATTCTTTCATTCTATCCGGCTGCACCGCGGTCTATTCCGCATCCGCACCCGGCCTGGCATCAGGTCGGAAAGTCGGGACGGGATTTTCAGGAGGCCGGGACTGTCCCGGGCCGGTCGAGCTGCAGGTTCATGCTCATGCTCATCCAGCCCAGGTGTCCTGGCAAAAATGCGGAGCAGGCCGAACATCGGCCTGCATCTCTCGGAGGAAAAAGCCGGAGCCGATCGCTCGGAAAGGAAGCTAGCGGTCCTCGCGCCACACTTCGGCGCCCAGGCGGCGGAGATTGTCGACGAGATTGTCGTAGCCCCGGTCGATATATTCAACGCCCGATATCTCGGTGACTCCGTCAGCGACGGTCAGACCGGCCACGACAAGCGCCGCTCCGGCACGCAGATCGGACGCTTTGACCTTGGCCGCGTTGAGCCGGCTCCCTTCGATGATGGCCGAACGCCCTTCCACGCGGATATTGGCTCCCATCCGCGCCAGCTCGGGAACATGCTTGAACCGGTTGCTGTACACGTAGTCCGTAAGGATGCTCACGCCCGAAGCCTGGGTCAGCAGGCTCGTCATCGGCGATTGGAGATCCGTGGCGAAGCCCGGGTAGACGAGCGCGCGCACGTCGATCGCCTCGTAGTCCGGCCTGCCGATGATGCGGATCGATTCGTCCATTTCCACCACGCCGACGCCCATCTCCAGAAGCTTGGCGCTCATCGCCTCCATGTGCTTCGGAATGACGCCGTCGATCGTGACGTCGCCTCTCGTCGCGGCTGCCGCGATCATGTACGTGCCGGCCTGGATGCGGTCCGGGATGATGGAATGACGGCAGCCGTGCATGCTGTCTACGCCTTCGATCCGAATCGTCTCCGTGCCCGCCCCTTTGATCCTGGCCCCCATCGCGTTGAGCAGCGTGGCCACATCGATGATCTCAGGCTCCTTTGCGGCATTTTCAATCGTCGTAAGGCCTTTGGCGCGCGATGCCGCGAGCATGATGTTGATCGTCGCCCCGACGCTGACGACATCGAGATATATTTTCGCTCCGCGAAGCTCCTTGGCGGAGATCCGGATCGAGCCGTGATCGTTCGACACTTCGGCTCCAAGCGCCTCGAAGCCTTTGATATGCTGGTCGATCGGACGGGGCTCGAAATTGCATCCGCCCGGAAGGCCGATGACGGCCTCTCCGAACCGGCCGAGCAGCGCTCCCATCAAATAGTAGGAAGCCCGCAGCAGCTTGACCTTGCCGTTGGGCATGGCGGCCGACTGCAGGTTCGACGCGTCGATCCGCATCGTGTCGCCGCTCCAGGATACGCCGGCTCCGAGCTGTTCCAGTATCTCGGCGTAGACCGCCACATCGCTTAGATGCGGAAGGTTGTCCAGGACGACTTCGGATTCCGCTAAAATAGCAGCGGGCAGCAGCGCAACCGCGCTGTTCTTGGCCCCGCTGATCTGTACCGTGCCCCGCAGCGGGAGTCCGCCGCGAACCATTAATTTCTCCATCGCTGATAAATCCTCCCCGGGAAGAACAAACATCCTCCGGCCGCATCGCGGCCGGCCGCGCCTGGCGGTGCTTGAGCTGTAGATAAAGGATAACGCCTCGCTGCACGAGAGGCTCGAGTTCGCCAAATGAACAGCGCTGCTACATAAGACGTTGAACTATGGGACTAGGTTGCCGCGGCATCTGCCGGGTTCTGAAGGATAGGGAAAAGCGGCGAAAGGCGGACGCAGCCAGCGCGCCGAAATCCGCCTCGCCGCGGAAATGCCGCTATCGCGCTTGCGTGGTCTTGAGGAATGGGGCCGATCCGAACCGGCAGCCGCCGCGTGCTCGAGCGCCGGATTCGATTCATCCGCTGCATTCGGCATCTATGGGTACAGCTTGGCATTCACGCATGAGAAGCAAGCCCAGTGCCGAGGCTCGTCATTCTGGGCCATTATAACATACTTGAAGTTGAGATGTGTACAGACGCGGCCTCTCCCCGGCCGCTCCATCATCTCCCAATCGCGAGAGCGGGCACAAAAAAAAGGTCCTTGCTCAGGACCCGATGGCGTACTTGTTGTTCTCCCCGTCGCGGCGGAGCTGCATGTTGACGGCCAGCCTCATCTCGTCGATATCGAACGGCTTCGTAAAGTGCATGACCGCTCCCAAATCCGTCGCTTCCTTGATCATATCGAGTTCTCCGTAAGCTGTCATCATGATGACCTTGATGCTCCGGTTGATTGTTTTCACATGCTTCAGGATCTCCAGTCCATCCATGCCGGGAATTTTCATGTCCAGCAGGACCAGATCCGGATTCTCATTGCGGACGATGTCCAGAGCCAGCTTGCCGTTGGAAGCCTGGAAGGTCGCATACCCTTCGCTTGTGAATACTTCCATGAGCAAGACCCGGATTCCATTCTGATCGTCGACAATCAGTACCTTTTTCTTGTCCATTTCTCTACCTCCCGAGTAGTGGTCGTTTTATCTGCAGGACAAAAGCGGCCCGTAGCGTCTCATGCATCGGCGCGGCATCAAAATAGGTCTGTTCCCTGTCTATTCGACCCCTTGTTTCCGATTTCCTTCTTCGCGATTCAAAAAACCGCCTCCATCTCCCGGGGGAGATGAAAGCGGAATCTCCCTCCGCCTGCTCCTATTCGGAGAGCTGAAGAGAGGCGTTCACAAAGCCGCGGAACAGAGCCTGCGGACGGTTCGGACGGGAGGTGAACTCGGGATGGAACTGGACGGCCAGGAACCACGGATGCTCCGGCAGCTCGACCATTTCCACAAGCCGTCCGTCCGGGGAAGTTCCGGAAATGCGCAATCCGGCCTTCTCGATCGTCTCGCGGTACTGGTTGTTGAACTCGTACCGGTGGCGGTGGCGCTCGTAGACGAGCTCGTCATCGTATGTTTGCGCGGCCAGCGAGCCCTCCGCCAGCTTGCATGGATAGAGGCCAAGCCGCATCGTGCCGCCCATGTCCTCGATGTCCTTCTGCTCCGGAAGCAGATCGATGACAGGATAAGGCGTCGTCGGGTTGATCTCGGAGCTGTTGGCTCCCTGCATGCCGACGACGTTCCGGGCATATTCAATGACGGCGACCTGCATGCCGAGGCAGATGCCGAAGAACGGAATGCGCTGCTCGCGGGCATAACGGATCGCCGCGACCTTGCCTTCGATTCCCCGGTCGCCGAAGCCGCCGGGCACCAGAATGCCGTTCACGCCTTGAAGCGCTTCAGCCGCATTGGCGTCCGTCAGCTCTTCGGCGTCCACCCAGCGGATGCTCACTTCGGAGTCCGCCTCGATGCCGGCATGGGCAAGGGACTCCACGATGCTGAGATAGGCGTCGTGCAGAGCGACGTATTTGCCGACAATGGCGACTTCCGTCTTGCGCTTGAGGTTTTTCACGCGGTCGACGAGCGCTTTCCACTCCGTCATCTCCGGCTGCGGGACATCAAGCTTCAGATGGTTGACGACGTACTCGTCCAGGCCTTGCTCCTGAAGCATGAGCGGAACCTCGTACAGCGTCGAGGCGTCGCGGCATTCAACGACGGCGTTGGGATCGATGTCGCAGAACAGGGCGATTTTGCGCTTCATTTCCTCGGAGATGGCTTTCTCCGTACGGCAGACGATGACGTTCGGCTGAATGCCGATGCTGCGGAGCTCTTTGACGCTATGCTGCGTCGGCTTTGTCTTCACTTCGCCGGCAGCCTTGATATAAGGAATGAGCGTGACATGCACATACATGACGTTGTCGCGGCCGATATCGCTCTTGATCTGGCGGATGGCCTCCAGGAACGGAAGGCTCTCGATATCCCCGACCGTGCCGCCGATTTCCGTGATGACGACATCGGAGCCGGCCTCACGTCCCGCGCGGAACACGCGCTCCTTGATCTCGTTGGTGATATGGGGGATGACCTGGACCGTGCCTCCGAGGTATTCGCCGCGGCGTTCCTTCGTGATGACGGAGGAGTAGATCTTGCCGGTCGTGACGTTGCTATTCTTGGACAGATTGATATCGATGAAACGCTCGTAATGGCCCAGATCCAGATCCGTTTCCGCGCCGTCGTCCGTGACGAATACTTCCCCGTGCTGGTAAGGGCTCATCGTTCCCGGGTCCACGTTGATGTAGGGGTCGAACTTTTGAATCGTCACCTTAAGGCCCCGGTTCTTGAGCAATCTTCCAAGCGATGCCGCGGTGATCCCTTTGCCCAGGGATGAAACCACGCCGCCTGTCACAAAAATATATTTCGTCACTGTGTGTACCCTCCATGCTCCATTGGTCTGATTAGATTGCCCAGGCACGCCTTGCTTCATGGCATTCCTGCCTTATAAAAACAAAAAAAGTGACACCCGTATTAAGGGGGCGCACTCCTGAATAACGACATCCGATATGGAGGCAATGCCGCCGTCCACCCCCGCGGGATGGCGTACGCTCACTGCCTTTGAGCCGATAAAATACCACTAACCGCTCCAAAAGCCCATGCAATAGTTTACTTCACCGCTTGGCCTCTGTCAAGAACGGCAAAAGCCGGAACGATGTGGGATTTCCCCCCATCCTTCCGGCCTCCAGCTGTCTTATTTCTCTTCTTCGTCCGCGTCGGAGTCGTCGTCGAAGTCTTCGTCGTCATCCTCGGACTCTTCGCCTTCCGCCTCGCCGGCGCCGTCTTCCTCGTCGATCTCTTCGTCGACGGCGCTCTCTTCTTCTTCGCTCTCTTCGAACTCGCGGTCTTCGTCGAATACGTCGAAGTCCTCTTCGCTCTCCGTATAGGTGTCGTCCTCTTCTCCTTCGAACACTTCCTCGTCGTCGAGGTCGTCGTCGTCGTTGATGATCCGCGGACGCTTGGCGTTGGTGATCGGATCCTCGTTCTTCTCGACCGGATACCAGCGCTTCAGGCCCCAAGTGTTGCTGCCTACGCAGGCGAACCGTCCGTCAATATTGATCTCCGTATAGACCTGGGCGATGACGTCGTTGACTTCGGCGTCCGTCAGCCCGCGGTACTTGGCGATTTCCTTCATCAGATCGCGGTAGTAAAAAGGCGTGTTCGCCGATTTCAGCACCTCGAAGGCCAGGTCGACCATCGGCATTTCGCGCAGACGCTCCGCATCGAATTTTTGAGATAGGTTCGTGCTCATGTAATCCAGACACATCCTCTCGGATAATCAAAATGGCCAGCCGATACAAGCTCGCCCTACGTGCTTAAGGTCATGGTACAGTCTTGTCCACAGTCAACCTATAGTAAAACCTATTTCAATTAAAAAATCAAGACGGCCCGGCGAGAGAGGGAGCTGCCTCTGCAGCTGCCGGTCTCCCGGCAGGAAAACGGAAAAGCCGGCCAAGCCGGCCGAAGCGGCGGCGATCCATTCAGCTTGAAGCCGATATGCGGGCGCTTGCCGTTCCATCCGCCGGTCCGAACGGGAACGGAGGCTTGTCCGCCGCATCGGGATAAGCGCTTGAATAGGGAAGAACGAAGGGCTGCCCCTTCGCTCCCGACTGTATCCTCCCGAACTAGGCCAGAAGCTTCTGTCCGGTTCTTAAGAGCCCTGCGACTCTTGATGGTATAGTATGAGCGCCGGCGGGCGATTGACACGGATGCGGAGCCTAAATATTGGCTGAAACGGGCAGGTGGCTCATGCGGGTCGCGTCACGGGATCATACACTATCCAAGCATTGTCCGTCAGGAGGGACATCGTCTTGGATAATTTGCTCCGTTGGCTTCGCGACACCCTTTCCTCCACCGGCACCAAATGTCTGAATTACCTGGTCCGCTTCCGGCATGAACGGGATTATAGAGCCTTCCTCGACGAATGGAAGGCCACTGCTCCCGCAAGCAGCCTCCGCCTGCATCCCATTCCGCTGATCCGGGCCGTCACGTTCACGGCGCCCGCAGCTGCGGGCAAGCCCCGTCTGCCCTCCGGGGTATGGATGGAAGAAGACCGCCTCGTGCGGGTAGAGGCCGCTCCAGCGGCGCAGCGGGTTCCGGCCGAGAAGGGACTTCCCTGGGGCGTGCAGCAGATCAGAGCCCCGCTGGCCTGGAACCGCACGACCGGACACCGGATCAAGATCGGCGTCATTGATACCGGCATCGACCACAGCCATCCCGACCTCAAGTCGTCCATAGGAAAAGGAATCAACCTGATCGACCGCACCCAGCTGCCCCATGACGACAACGGCCATGGGACCCATATCGCCGGCACGATCGCCGCGGCCAACCAGCCGAGCGGCATGATCGGAGTCGCGCCCCGATCGATGGTGTACCCGGTCAAGGCTTTCGACCACAACGGAAGCGCCTATGTCTCGGACATCATCCTCGGCATCGAATGGTGCGTGCGCAGCGGCATGCACATCATCAACATGAGCTTCGGGATGAGATCGCGCAGCAAGTCTCTGCTGGCAGCCTGCGCCAACGCGACGAATGCGGGCGTCGTCATCGTCGCCTCATCCGGCAACGACGGCAAGCGCCGCTCGGTCGACTATCCGGCCCGTTATCCGCAGACGATCTCCGTCGGCGCCACCAACCGGCTCAGGCGCATCGCCGCCTTCAGCAACCGGGGGCCGTACATTGATATCTATGCGCCGGGAGACCGGATTCATTCGGCCTGGATCAAAGGCAAGTACAACGAAATGAGCGGCACCTCGATGGCTACGTCCCATGTGAGCGGAGCGGTTGCGCTGCTGCTCGCCCGCTATCCCGAATTGACCCCTGCGGACATCAAGGCCATCCTCCGGAAATCCATGATACCGCTGAGGGGAGCCAAAAACGCCAAAACTCCCGGCGAGCTCGATGTGCCCAAAATGATGAAAGCCGCAGAATCGTAAATCGATTCTGCGGCTTTTTCGAGCGCGCTCGGGACGATGCCGGCCTGCATGCGCTAGGGGTGCCTACATGCGCTAGGGGTGCCTACATGCGCTCCGGAGCGGAGACGCCGATCAGGCGCAGGACGTTCGCGATGACGGTCCGGACGGCGCCGAGCAGAGCGAGGCGGGCATGCGCCTGGGCCAAGTCTTCCGTAATGACGCGCTCGGCGCGGTAGTAGCTGTGCAGCTGCGAAGCCAGCTCGTACACATAGCGGACGAGCCGGTGCGGAGCATGCTGGTCGGCGGCCAGCTTGATCTCCTGCGGGAATTCCGCCATTTTGAGGAGCAGGTCGTATTCATGCTCGGTCGCCAGCTTGGACAGGTCCACTTCCGCCAGCGGCAGCGGGCTGATGCCCTGCTCCGCGGCCTGGCGAAGGATGCTGCAGATCCTTGCATGGGCGTACTGCACGTAATAGACCGGATTCTCGTTGGAGGTCGATACGGCCAGGTCCATGTCGAAGTCCAGATGCGAATCCATGCTGCGCATCGTGAAGAAATAGCGGATGGCATCCACGCCGACCTCGTCCATCAGGTCCTCCATCGTGACGGCTTTGCCGGTGCGCTTGGACATCTTCACCTTCTCGCCGTTCTGGAAGAGGCTGACCATCTGGGCGATCAGGACGACAAGCTTGTCCGGATCGTTGCCGAGAGCTTCCATGGCCGCCTTCATGCGCGGGATATAGCCGTGGTGATCGGCGCCCCAGATGTTGATCATCGTATCGTAGCCGCGGCCGTATTTGTCGCGGTGGTAGGCGATATCCGGCGTCAGGTAGGTGTACGACCCGTCGTTCTTGATGAGGACGCGGTTCTTGTCGTCTCCGTATGCCGTCGTATTCAGCCAGGTGGCGCCTTCTTCCTCGTAGACCTGCCCCTTCTCCCGAAGAGCGTCCAAGGCGTCGGTTACGAGTCCCGTCTCATATAGGGAAGTCTCGCTGTACCAGAGATCGAAGCGGACGCGGAAGCGCTCGAGGTCGCGCTTGATCTTGCCGAGCTCGCGCTCCAGTCCATAGGCCTTGAGGAAGGCGAAGCGTTCCGTATCGTCCATCGAGAGCAGGGTATCGCCCCTTTCCTCGACGAGCTGCTTGGCGAAGCCGACGATGTCCTCGCCGTGATAGCCGTCCTCCGGCAGCTCGGCTTCCTGTCCGAGCTGCTGGCGGTAGCGGGCTTCGATCGACTTGGCCAGGTTGTTCACCTGGGCGCCCGCGTCATTGATGTAGTATTCGCGGGTCACTTCGTTGCCCGCGAAATCAAGCACATTGCACAGGGCGTCGCCGACGGCCGCGCCGCGGGCATGGCCCAGATGCAGGCTGCCGGTCGGATTGGCGCTGACGAACTCCATCTCCACGCGCTTGCCCGTGCTCTCGCCGCGGCCGTACGCGTCGCCGGCTTCATGAACCTGGCCGACGACCGGATACAGGTACGAGCGGTCCAGGCGGAAGTTGATGAAGCCCGGGCCCGCGATATCCGCCGACAGGATGGACGCCTTCTCCTTGTCGAGATGGGCCAGGATCGCCTCGGCGATCTGACGCGGGTTTTTGCGGGCGATCTTGGTCAGCTGCATGGCGGCGTTGGTCGCCAGGTCCCCGTGGGCCTTGTCGCGCGGCACCTCCAGCACGAATACAGGCAGCTCTTCGCGGGCGGCAAGCCCCGCGGCTACGGCCGCATCGGCAATCGCGCCGCTGATGGCGGCATAAACTTGTTCAAGCACGTTCTGACTCATGAATGGGTATCCTCCTGTATATGAAGCCGCAATTGAAAGCGGCCGCTTAACTGATCCTCGATCCGCAGCCGGTAGGTCCAAGCGAGCGTCAGCGGCAGCAAGCCGCCTGCCTCGCCCTCGGCCGACAGCGCCTCCGTCTCGACCGTCATCCGAAAAGCCAGATGGCCGGATGCATAGCTGCCCTCGCGCTTCGAGCCGGCTGCGAACGTCTGCTCCGATTCCACTCCGCCGCGGCGCGTGAGAGAGATCTCGTCCCCGCTCCACCGGATCAGCGTCCTCACTGCGCCATGCAGCTCGTCCAGCTCCTCGTAGCGGATGTATCGGCTTTTTCCTTTAGGGAAAAATTCGCCCTTGTGCGTGACGGGCGGAGCCGCTTCCCCGTCCTGGATGCTGTGGATGGCGATGAGGACGGCGGCTCGGCCTTCGTCCACGCCGGCCGCGCGGACAGCCGCCCCGGCCTCGGCCGCTCCTTCCGCGGTAGGCAGGCCGGGGGCGTCCGACGCCGGCCGGCTTGTTTCGTGTTTCTTCATGCCGCATCACCCTCCGAATGCTCGTCTGCACCGGGAAGGCTCCTTGCAGAAAATCGCCCGGCGCGGCTCTCCGATGTTATCTTCCCTACTATAAACAGTTCATCCCTTGATTTCAACGGCTGGGACGGCTGCAGCGGCGCGATAAACAGGAAATCCCATGCCCCCCGGACTGCTGGCATGGGATATATCTCGCCTGAAGCGGCGGATGGAAGCCGACGCTCCCGTCGGCCGGGAGCCGGCCGGAAGCGGTCAATCCTTCAAATAGGGCAGCAGCATGCGCCACTTTTCGAGCCGGTCCTCCAGCGTGCGCATGGCCGGGGTCGGGATCGGGCTGCTCGAGGGCAGACGCAGCAAATCCAGGTGCGCAAGGCCGGGATGATTGGAAAAATGCTTGCGGTAGATCTCGTAGGACTTGCTCCCGTTGAAGGCGAGCGCCTGGAGAGATGGATAGCTGGCGGCGAGGCCGGGCAGATCGTTCGGAACCGCATTCCTGATGTTCATGTCCAAGCTGCCTTCCCTATGGCAATGGTCGATCATATCCCAAAGGCCTATCCCCCGGGCGGCCGCATAAGCAAGCCGGTCCCCGTACGCCTCATCCGGTTCCAGCCCGCGCAGCCCATACAGCAATCTCCATAAATAATTGCGCTCGTTCGCGTAATAACGCTGCTCCTGAAGCGACTTCGCCCCCGGCATGCTGCCGAGGATCAGCACTCTCGCCCCGTCGCCTATCATCGGAGGAAACGAGCGGACCTTATCCTTATCCACGTCCACGTCCACGTCCGTATCACCTCAACGAAGAAATCCGGCGGGCGGCGCGCGGCCCGATGCCGCAGTCCGTCACCTGCCGGATTTCAAAGATGGAGCCCTGACGCGAGCCGCCGAGCCCTCCTGGTCAGGAGTTGCCCCGGAAGGCAGGCGGCGTCCCGTCAAGCTTTTCGATTTTGCTGCAAATCTCGTGATGCCACTCCGTGTCGCCCGTCATCGATGCGATCAGAGACATATTGTACAAATTCGCCAGCCGTCTGCAGTGGGAAGCGTTGACCGCCAGGCAGTGCTCGAAGTCCGCCTGTTCTTCGTCCGTCAAGGCACGGCGTTCGCGAATGGTCCACAGCTCGGCCAGATGTTCATGTATCGGCAGCAATCCCACCTGAGTTGCACCTCCTTGTATTCTATCAGCCAGTATCGCCAAAGAACTAGAGGTCCAAGCACGCCGGACGAAAAATTCCGGCCTCCCAAGATCAGCCGCATACCCCGGAAAAGGACTCCCGGCTTCCAGAGGGGGCTGCTGCTGCCGGAATGAAAAACGGCCGGCCCTTGCGGGCCGGCCGGCTTGAATCTCTTTACTTGATGAAGCCGAGCAGCATCTCTCGGATCACCTTGGAGGCGACGATCTGCGTCTGCTCCGTCGGATCATAAGCGGGGGCTACCTCGACCAGGTCGCAGCCGACGACGTTGACGCCGGAATTCGCGATGGCGTGCACCGCCTCAAGCAGCTCCTTGCTCGTGATGCCGCCTGCTTCCGCAGTGCCGGTGCCCGGAGCGGCGGAAGGATCCAGCACGTCGATGTCGATCGTCAGGTAGACCGGACGGCCAGCGAGCTCAGGCAGAACCTTCTTCAGCGGCTCGAGCACCTCGAACGGATGGAAGTTGATGTTCTCGCGGGCATACTGCCATTCCTCGCGGGAGCCGGAGCGGATGCCGAACTGATAGATGTTCTGGCCGCCCATCAGGCCGGCCGCCTTGCGCAGCGGCGTGGAGTGGGACAGCGGCTCGCCTTCGTACGACTCGCGCAGATCGGCATGGGCGTCGAAATGGATGATCGCGAGATCCGGATATTTCTTGTAGACCTCCTGGAAGATCGGCCAGCTGACGAGATGCTCGCCGCCGAGGCCGACCGGCATCTTGCCGTCAGCCAGAATGCCGGCCACGAACTCGCCGATGATGTCGAGCGAGCGGGCAGCGTTGCCGAACGGAAGCAGCAGGTCGCCGGCGTCGAAGTATTCGATCTCCTCGAGGCTGCGGTCCAGGTAAGGGCTGTATTCTTCCAGCCCGATCGACACCTCGCGGATGCGGGCGGGGCCGAAGCGGGAGCCTGGGCGGAAGCTCACGGTGAAGTCCATCGGCATGCCGTAGATGACGGCGCGGGAGGCTTCATAGTTCTCGGAGCTGAGGATGAAGACGTTGCCGGAGTATTTTTGGTCGATTTTCATTATTTCACCAGATCCTCGACGAACTTCGGCAGCACGAACGCGGCCTTGTGCAGGCGCGGCGTGTAGTACTTCGTCTCGCGCTTCGGAATGGCGGTCTCGTCCACGGCGAGCGGATCATGCTTCTTGGAGCCCATCGTGAAGGTCCACAGGCCGCTCGGATAGGTCGGGACGTTGGCCCAGAAGACGCGCACGACCGGGAATACTTCCTTGACGTCGCGGTTGACGCTCTGGATGAGGTCGGCCTTGAACCAAGGGTTGTCCGTCTGGGCGACGAACAGGCCGTCGTCCTTCAGCGCCTCGTAGATGCCTTGGTAGAAGCCGCGCGTGAACAGGTTGGCCGCAGGGCCGACCGGCTCGGTGGAGTCGACCATGATGACGTCGTACTCGTTCTTATGGTCGTGGATATGCATGAAGCCGTCGTTCACATGGACCTCGACGCGGGCGTCGTCCAGTCCGGATGCGATGTTCGGCAAATACTTCTTGGAGTATTCAATGACCTTGCCGTCGATGTCGACGAGCACGACGCGCTTGACCTTCTCATGCTTGAGGATCTCGCGCACGACGCCGCCGTCCCCGCCGCCGACTACGAGCACCTGCTCCGGATTCGGATGCGTGTTGAGGGCCGGGTGGGCGACCATCTCATGGTAGACGAACTCGTCCTTGTCCGTCGTCATGACCATGCCGTCGAGGACGAGCATCGTGCCGAACTCATCGGTCTCGATCATGGCGAGCTGCTGGAAGTCCGTCTGCTCGTTGACGTAGGTTTCTTTGATTTTGGCCGTGATGCCGTAGGTTTCGGTTTGTTTCTCGGTATACCACAATTCCATGGTAAGAGTCCCTTCTTTCTTCTTCAGGTTGGGGACGGAAGGACCGTCCATCGGATGCTGACCGCCCCGGCAAGCCGGCCCAAGCAATACGGCCTCGCCAGCGATGGGATGGCGCACGTATGCGATGGAGCGACGAGATTATAGGTGCTGAAGGCAATATCATCTAGGGCGAGAACTCGAAGCGCAGGAATGCCCGAGAAGGCTCTTGCGCATCCATTTCTCTCCTTCAAAGGCGATTCGGCAAAGAAGCTTTTGTCGGATCTGCCTCCTTATGGTCGACGGTTCAACCTGTATTATAGTCAAATCCCCCCTCCAATACAAACGTTTCCCCGTGATTCTTCGCGCTTTTCCGCCCTTTGAATAGAGGTTCGCCGGATTATCCATACTATGGAAAAAGATGTCGAATCCGGGAAAGGAACACATCCTCTATGAGCAATTCCCTCCGTCCCAGACGAAGGCTCTCACGCGGCCGCGGCAATTCCGTCCTCCCCCGCCTCTCCGCCCTGGCGGCCGGGCGGCCGCTCCGGCTGCTCGGGCTGCTGGCCGGCACCGCGATGTCCCTGGGACTGCTTGCGCTCAGCATCCTTCTGCTGTCGCTGCGCCTTCAATCGCTGCCCGCCTCCTCGGCTGTCCAGCTGACCGAAATCTACGACGCCTCCGGCCAGCTGATGGACTCGTTCCGCGCCGGCCAAAGCCGCGAATCCGTGCCGCTGCGGCGGATATCCCCCTATCTCGTCCAGGCGACGCTCGCGATCGAGGACCATCGCTTCTACAAGCATGGCGGCTTCGACGTGAAGGGCATGGCGCGGGCGGCCGCCGTGAACCTGGAGAGCGGCCGGGCGCGCCAAGGCGCCAGCACGATCACGCAGCAGCTGGCCCGCAACCTCTATCTGACGCATGAGCGGACCTGGAAGCGCAAGCTCAAGGAAGCGATGTACACCGCCCAGCTGGAGATGAACTATTCCAAGGACGAGATTCTCGGCATGTACTTGAACCAGATCTATTACGGGCACGGCGCCTACGGAATCGGAAAGGCGGCGAGGATGTACTTCGGCAAAAGCGCCGCCGAGCTGACGCTGGCGGAAAGCGCGATGCTCGCAGGCGTCCCTAAGGGCCCGAAATATTACTCGCCCTATATGGACATGGACAACGCCGTCCGCAGACAGCGCCTGATTCTGAAAGCGATGCAGGACGGCGGCGACATCACGGCGGAGCAAGCCGCGGCAGCCCGCGCGCAGCAGCTCGCGCTTCGTCCGCTGGAGCCGGCCGGAACGGGCGGCGCGGCGCCCTACTTCCGCGATTACGTCCGCCAGACGGCCGTCGACCAGCTCGGCTTGGACGAGCATCTCATCAGCGAAGGCGGCGTCCGCATCTACACGACGCTGGATCCCGCGGCGCAGAAGGCGGCGGAGCAGGCGATCCGCGCCTCCATCCCGGGCAGCTCGCAGCAGCAGGCCGCTCTCGTCGCCATCGATCCCCGGACCGGCTATATCAAAGCGATGGTCGGAGGGCTCGATTACCGGAGCGGTCCGTTCAACCGGGCTCTCGCCAGACGGCAGCCCGGCTCGTCGTTCAAGCCGGTGCTCTATCTCGCCGCGCTGCAGAGCGGGCTGACCGCCGTGACGCCGTTCACCAGCGCTCCGACCGTCTTCGCTTACGACGAGGGACGCAAAAGCTATGCTCCCCGCAACTACAACGACCGTTACGCGGGCGGGCCGATCTCGATGCGCGACGCCATCGCCAGCTCCGACAACACCTACGCGGTCAACACGATCATGCAGGTAGGCGCGGACAAGGTGATTGCCGCCGCCAGAGCTCTCGGCCTCAGCTCTCCGATGCAGCCGGTTCCCTCGCTCGCGCTCGGCACCTTTCCCGTCAGCCCGCTGGAGATGGCGTCCGCCTTCGGCACGCTGGCAGCGGGCGGCCTCCGCGCCGAGCCGGTGTCGATCCTGCGCATCGAGGACAGCAAGGGCGAAACTCTCTATGAGGCGCATCCCCGCCTCTCGAGAGCGGCAGCCGCTCCTTACGCCTATGTGCTGACCAGCCTCATGGAGAGCGTGTTCGAGACCGGAGGCACCGGCAGCCGCGTCTCGGGCATGATCCGCCGGCCGGTCGCCGGCAAGACCGGCACGACCGCAAGCGATGCCTGGCTCGTCGGTTATACGCCGGAGCTGGCTACCGCCGTATGGACCGGCTATGACAAAAACCGCCGCCTCACCTATTCCGAAGCCCATCGCGCCGCGCCCATCTTCGCCTCCTTCACGGAAAAGGCGCTCGAGGGCGTGACGCCGAAGCCGTTCATCGTTCCCGACGGGGTCGTCAGCGTCGCCGTCGATCCCGCGACCGGCTTGAAGGCCGCCGCCGGCTGCTCCGGATGGAGGATGGAGCTGTTCGTCTCGGGCACGGAGCCGCGGGGATTCTGCCGGGAAGCAGCTCCGTCCGGCAGCGATGGCCTCCCGAAGCCGGAGCCCCAGGGGCAGCCCGCTGCCAAAGGGTGGCTGGAAGGCATCCGCCGCTGGTGGCGCCGATGAGCGGCAGCGGCAGACGGCAATTGGATGATTAAGGGAGAGGGCTGGGGTATAATGAAAGGGAACAACCGGATGATCAGGCACGCGACTATGAAAAAGGCAGGTGTCGACTTATGAAAGATCTCATGAACAAAGCTTTTTCCCTGGGGCTGGGGCTTGCCGCCTCGACCCGGGAGCAGGCCGAGAAGCTGGCGCAGGAGCTGAGCGCCAAAGGCGACATGAGCAAGGCCGATTCCCAGCAGTTCGTCAGCAGCATGATCCAGCGCGGGCAGGAAGCGAAGGGCAGCCTGGAAACGTTCGTCCGCGAGCGCGTCAAGGCGGTCACCGATGAGCTCAATCTCGTCCACCGGGAGGAGCTGCAGCGGCTGGAGAAGCGGATCGCCGACCTGGAATCCCGCCTCGGCATTCCTTCGGAGCATGCCGCCGCGACGGCTCCGGGCAGCACGCAGCTGGAGCAGGGCGCCTATGAAGGGACCGGCAAGGCCGGACCCGGAGTTCCGCCCGTCGTCGATCCCGGACCCGGACATCCGGACGCATCCGGACACAGCTCCGTCTCCGCCGTAACGGACGAGGCGGCGGAGCCATCCGCCCGTCTGCGGGAGGAAAGAGACTCGCTTCAGGACGGCAAAGGAGAATGATGCTCGGCCGCCGAATCCGCCATCTGCAGCGCTACAGGGAAATCCTGCTCGCCTTCGCGCGCAACGGGTTCGGCTACTTCGTGCGGGAGCTCGGCCTCCTGAAGCTCATTCCCCACTGGAGAACGGTGGAGGAGCCCTCCCATACCGCGGCAAGAACGACCGGAGAACGAATCCGGTCTTTTTTGCAGGAGCTCGGTCCCGCCTTCGTCAAGCTCGGACAGATCGCCAGCACCCGGCATGATCTGCTCCCGGCCGACATCGTCGAGGAGCTGCGGCAGCTGCAGGACAAAGTGCCCCCCTTCTCATTCGAAGAAGCACGGAGGGTGATCGAGGAGGAGCTTGGCGCTCCTCTGGAATCCGTCTTCCTGGAATTCGGCCGCGAGCCTGTCGCCGCCGCCTCGATCGGACAAGTCCACCATGCAAGGCTGCTGTCCGGGGAGGAGGTCGCCGTCAAGATCCAGCGTCCCGGCATCCGCAAGATCGTGGACACCGATCTTGAAATCCTGCTCGATCTGGCCCGGATCGCGGAGAACCGGCTGCACTGGGCAGCCCAATACCAGGCAGCGGAGCTGGTGGAGGAGCTCGCCGCTTCGCTGGCTGCGGAGCTGGACTACACGCTGGAAGGGCGCAGCGCGGAGCGGATCGCCGCCCAATTCAAGGACAACCCGAGAGTGCGGGTGCCGGCGATATATTGGGATCTCTCCTCCAAGCGGGTCCTCACCATGGAATTCATGCGAGGCATCCAGCTGCATGACCGGGCGAGGCTGCGCCGGGAGGGCTACGAGCTGAAGGTCATCGCCGAGAGCGTCGCCGGCGTCATTCTGGAGCAGATTTTCGTCTCCGGCCTTTTTCACGCCGATCCCCACCCGGGGAACATTCTCGTCATGGAATGCCCGGAAGCCGCCCCCGGCAAGCCCGCTCCGGAGGCGGACAAGCAGAAGCCGGTCATCGGGCTGCTCGACTTCGGCATGACGGGCCGCCTGACGCCGGGAATGAAGGGGCACTTCGCCTCGCTCGTCATCGCCCTGCGGCGCCAGAGCACCGACGGCGTCATCAAGGCGATCGACGAGATGGGGCTCATTCCGGAGGATGCGGACTGGCGGGAGCTCCGCCGGGACGTGGACAAGCTCAGGGAAAAATACTACCAGGTGCCCTTCAGCGAAATCAGCCTGGGCGAGTCGGTCACGGATTTATTCCATGTTTCCTACAAGCACCGCATCCGGATGCCGTCCGATTTCATGCTGCTCGGCAAAGCCCTGCTTACGCTCGAAGGCGTCATCACCGCTCTCGATCCCGAATTCAGCGTCGTCAGCGTGGCGGAGCCGTTCGGCCGCAGGCTGCTGCTGGAGAGGCTGCATCCCGGGCGTCTGGCGGAATCCGCAGCCGGCTATGCGATCGAATACGCCTCGCTGCTGAGCGAGATTCCCTCCCGGCTGCGCAGCCTCGGCCGCATCCTCATGCGCGGCAAGTTGCCGCTGGAGCTGGCGGTACCCGACGTCGACCGGGTCATGCAGCGGCTCGACCGGATCAGCGGCAGGCTCAGCTTCAGCATCGTGCTGCTGAGCTTCAGCATCATCATGGCCGGCCTCATCGTCGGCTCCTCGCTGGGCCGCCAGCCCGGCCTGCTGTCCCGGATACCGGCCCTCGAGATCGGCTTCGGGATCGCTGCGGCCATGTTCTTCTACATGCTGGTGTCCATCTTCCGCTCCGGCAAGAAATAGTGTCGCACGAAACCCTTCGCGGACGTCCGCGAGGGGTTTTTTTTCTGCCTGCCGGAGAGGAGAGGAAATGAGCGCGCGAAGAAGCTACAATAGAAGAAAACAGGAACGGGAGGGCGCTTGGATGAGGGTGACGATTCAAGATATCGCCAATGCCGCCAACGTGGCGAAATCCACGGTGTCCAAGGTGATGAGCGACTCGCCGCGCATCTCCGATGCGACCAAGCAGCGGATCCGCGCCATCATGCGCGAAATGAACTATACGCCAAGCAGCCTCGCGACCCAGCTGGCCCGCCAGAGCAGCTTCAACATCGGCATGCTCGTCGACATGACCCAGCGCGAGGATTTCCTCAATGCCTTCTTCTACAATATCATCGGAGGCGTGGAGAGCGTCATCGGCCCGCTCAGCTATGAGCTGACGATCTCGAACGTGCAGTACCACCAGAACGGGCCGAGCTATATGGAGAGGCTGGTGCGCAGCCGGCGCGTGGACGGGCTGATCGCCAGCAGCGAGCTGCTCACCGCCGACAACACGGCCGAGATGATGGATCTCGAATTCCCGCTCGTCTCGATCGGCGAGAACGGAAGCACCGTACACTGGGTCGATTACGACAACAGGCGCGGCGGCTACATGCTCACGGAGCATCTGCTGCAGAGGGGCTGCTCCTCCGTCGCTTTCATCGGGGGCCATGTAGGAGGCGGCTTGTACGACAAGCGCTTCCGAGGCTACCGAGATGCGCTCTCCGCGGCCGGAATCGGATTCAACCCCGATTGGGTGCTGGAAGGAACGGCCGACGAGCATGGCGGGTATGACATGGCGGTTCGGCTGCTGTCGGAAGGCAGCCGTACGGACGGCGTCGTCTGCATGAGCAACTATGCGGCAGCCGGCCTGCTGCGCGCGGCGGACAAGCTCGGAGTCCGGGTGCCGCAAGATCTTCTCGTCACCGCTTTCGACGATTATCCCCTGTCGGCATTCACGTCGCCTCCGCTTACCTGCCTTCACATCGACACGTTCGAGCTGGGGGTTGAGGCGGGCAGGCTGCTCATGCAGCGGCTCTCCGACCCTGCCCTGCCGCGCCAATCGCGGCTGCTGGAGCCCAGGCTCATCGTCCGCGAATCGACGGGCTGATCCCTTATCCTTTGGGGGTCACCCCCATCATCCCGTGCAGCATGATCTGGAAGTTGGACACGTAGACCGTCCGGGAGAACTGGCTCTTGATATGTCCTGCCGCCCGGGCACGGATGCTTTCGCGCAGGCTCCTGTCGTCCATCAGCTTCAATCCCTGCTGGACCGCTCCCTCGACGTCTCCCCGGGAGTACAGCTTGCCGGTGACATCATGGACGAGGAATCTGCGGATGCCGTCCGAATCGGTGGACAGCACCGGACAGCGGCAGAGCATCGCCTCGGCGACCGCATAGCCGAAGCCTTCCAGAATCGAGGTCGAGCAGAGAAATCCCCCCGAATCCCCGATCAGGCTCATATAGTCCGCCATCTGGCTATGGGGAATAT
Organism: Paenibacillus sp. RUD330; assembly: GCF_002243345.2. NCBI lineage: Bacteria > Bacillati > Bacillota > Bacilli > Caryophanales > Paenibacillaceae > Paenibacillus > Paenibacillus sp. RUD330. Next base: position 243,472 of record NZ_CP022655.2, on the reverse strand, counting down.
TGGAGTGGCGGATCACTCTCGAAGCTCTCGGCGAGGTCGCCAGCCAATGCTGGAACGCCTCCTGCTCCGCAGCCTCGAACAGCGTCGCATCTCCGAACATCCACATTCGCAGGTCAGGCTTGAAATCCATGAGGCGCTCGCCGATGGCGATGAATTCCCTCCAGTTCTTGTTCGCCTCGATCCTTCCCACCCATCCCATGATGGGATACGGCGGCGGCGGATAGTCGCTGTAGCCGAAGTTGTCGGTATCCAGCGGATCGTCGAAGCAGAATTGGGGGATATCCGGGAACCGGGACCGCATCAGCTGCTGCAGATGGGCGGTCTGGGGGTACAACAGCCCGTCGGCATGCTGCCGGATCAGCGCCGTGAACTCTGTGATCGTGCTGGTCGCCGTCTCCAGCGTGCCGAGGCCTTGGACTTCATAGATCAGCCGTCCGCGATAGCCGCTCTGCCGAATGCGCTCCAGCGTGAAGATATCCGTACAGACGATGACGGCATCATACTGTTCGCGGAGCACCAGAGCTTTGACGGCCTCGGGATCCTTCAGCACGAAGGTGGGGATGCCGCGGATGTTGCTGAAGCCCTCTCCGTCGTGAGTGTACAGAAGATGCACGACATGTCCGGCTTCCATCAGCGCCTTGCCGCGGATCCGATTGAGCGTCTCCATTCCCCCGCTTGGATTGTAGAATGTCAGCAGCAGTTTCATTCCCTCTCATCCTCCCGCGGCGATGATGCCGCCGATCAGCTGGCGGAGCCGGTCCGTATGGAACAGCTCGAGAAATATGTTCGGCTTGACTGTCGAAGGACCAGCCACAAGCCTCGGGACGGCATTTCGGGTTCCCATGGGAAAATAAAACGAGATGGCGTCCGGATTCCGGTTGGCCCGAATGTATTCGAACAGGGCGTCGACATCATGCGGCATCGTAAAGGCATCCTGCCCCAGCACCATCACATACGGCGTCGCCACCTCTTGAAGAGCATGGTGGATGGCCGGCGTGACGCCGACCCCGGGCAAAAATTCGAACCTCGTCGTCGGATGGGAGAGCAGCGAGAGCACGGAAGCCGGCTGCCCGTTATGCGACAGGTCGATGACATGGCAGCGGTAGTTGCTGTACGTCTGCTCGTACAGGCTCTCCAGAGCCGTCTTCTCTTCCTCCAGAGCCGTCGCGAGCGGGAACAGCACCGTCAGCTCGGGCTTGATCCCTCTGCGGGTGCGCGCCTGCAGCCGGGTCTGATGGAAGGCATGGCGCCATCTGCGATGCTCGGCCGGCGTCTGCAGCGATGCCGAGATGCTGTGCTCCGAATTGACGCGGTAATCCACCAGCTCGACCGGGATATGCCGGATGCGGCAATGATCGGTCAGACGCAGCCAGAAGTCGTAGTCCTCGACCGGCTCCATGCCGTATCCGCCGATTATGCGGGCATATAGCGTCTTGTACATGAACGATACCCCGACAATGCACGATTCGAGCAGCTTCTCCTCCGGCTGCGCCTGATATTGACGCAGAGCCGCCAGCTCTGCTTCCGAAGAGAGGATGTTGCCATGATCGTCGATGTTGCGAAAGGAGCTGTATACAAGTCCGAGCTCCGGCGGCCCCTTCGCAAGCTCGCGGCGCAGCACCTCCACAAAGCGGGGGTGGTACACATTGTCGCTGGATACCCAGGTCAGGTATAGAACGGACGGATCCTTGAACAGAATGTCGAACCCGATGTTCAAGGCTTTTGACACCCCTCCGTTGACCGGACATACGACGATTTCCACCCGCTTGTCTCCCTGCGTTCCGGCCCTCACGAGCGGCTCCATCTCCGGAGCGCCATCCACGACGATGACAAGGCGGAACTCTTTGCGAGTCTGGTTCCGAACCGAATGGATGGCCGCGCCGAGCAGGGCCGGATCCTGCTTGTAGACCGGCATGACAATGCCTACATCCGCCATCGCCCGCACCTCCCGTGGTCAAATCGCATCTTTCATTTTTATGTAGTTCTCCCCCGTCTCATGTCGGTTTTCCGGGGGAGGCTTGGCCTCCAGCCACGCAGACATGGGGTGTCAGCCGGAATATCCGGTGAAGTTGAAGCTTTCCGGTCCTACCCTAAGAATGCCCGCAACCGAAGCGGTGACGTACACGCTGTAGGTTGCCGCCGAGCTCGTCGACGCTCCGGAATCGGAGCCCTCGAGGCTTATCGCCCGGGGGCCGACTTCCGCCGCCTGGACAGCCTGGTTGAGGGAATAGACGTTCACGCCCGCCGCCGCGCTTGCCCCTCGAATCACATAGATCGACACCATCGTATCCGCCGGCGTTGTCGGCTGCTGGAAGGTCACCACGCCGGAGAACTCGACCCGGACAAGCCCGGAAGTGCCGGCGGACAGATTAAGCGTCTGCTGCGCGACCAGCTGAAGGGCTCCCGCCGCCGCAATGGGGATGGACAGGGAGTTGCCGTAGCTCGCATTCTGCGATGCGCGTGAATCGAGGAATATCGTCATCTCTATCACCTCTTCTATCGAAATTGCCTTCCTCTCATCCTATGCCGCTAGATTCCGAAGTGACCGAGGCATCCGCCGCAAGCAGCCGCCCTTGCAGGCGCGGAGCGGACCGAATGCCCTCGCGCCTCCCTCGGAAGCGCGGTGTCGGCGGGAGCGTTGCCGATAATCCGCCTGCATGAAAAAACCCGCATCCGTATTTTCGGATGCGGGCGGAAGATGGCGATAAGGACAGCGTCAAGATCATTTCTTGGCCGAGGAATAATAGGAGCGCAGGGCATCGCCCACTCCAAGCGGATTGCGCCGAAGATCCTTGGCGCTGAAGAACAGCTCTCCCGTCACGCTGCCGGTCAGCTGATCGTAATCCAGCTGACGGATGATTTCCGAGGCGCTTTGCCATCCCGCTTCGGCCGTTCCCAGCTTGTAGGGAGAGTGGCCGATGTAGAGCTCGACTCCGGTGCCCTTCACCGTTGCCGTCCACCACTCCGCAACCTTCTCGTACGGGGCGGTCGGATGCGCGAAGCTCCAATAGATCTGCGGCGCCACATAATCGAGCCAGCCCTGCCGCACCCAGAGGCGCACATCCGCGTACATGCCGTCATAGGTGCTCGTGCCCGCCTTCGTATCCGAGCCCTCGGGATCGGCGGATTTGTTGCGCCAGACGCCGAACGGGCTGATGCCGAAGCGTACGGCGGGCTTCTGTGCATGGATGCTCTCGCTGAGCTGGCGGACAAAGGCGTTGATGTTGTCCCGCCGCCAGTCGGCCTTGCCCTTCAAGCTTCCGGCGCTGTACAGCTTATAGACGGCTTCGTCGTCGAACGAGCTGCCGGACGGATAGAAGTAATCGTCGAGATGCACGCCGTCGATGTCGTAGCGGGTTACAACCTCCATGATGGCATCGATGATGGACTGGCGGGCTGCCGGTATGCCGGGATTGATGTAAGGCTTGCCGCCCGAGCTGACGATCCATTCCGGATGCTGGAGCATGATGCTGCCGGGATCCAGCTTCGTCGTGTCGGACGTGGTCGATGCCCGGAAAGGATTGAACCAGGCATGGAATTCCATGCCCCTCCGATGCGTCTCTTCAATCATGAAGGCCAGCGGATCGTAGTCCGGAGCCAGACCCTGCTTGCCGGTCAAATAAGAGGACCAGGGGACGAGAAGGCTCGGGTACAAGGCATCTCCCGATGGCCTAACCTGCACGAAGGCCGCATTCATCCCGAGCCGCTGCAGGTCGTCCAGCAGCTGGACGTATTCCTGGCGCTGCTTGGCTCCATCCTTGTACGAGGCCGTTGACGGCCAGTCCAGATTGTAGACGGTCGACACCCAGGCTCCGCGCAGAGGCGCCTGCAGGCCCGGGCCCGGAACGACCGTACCGCCGGGCTGCGAGCCCGAGCCGGTTCCCGGCTGGCTCCCCGTTCCCGTTCCCGTTCCTGGCTGAGCGCCTGTTCCCGTGCCGGGGTCGCTGCCCGTCCCTGTTCCCGGCTGAGTGCCCGTTCCCGGGTCGCCTCCCGGTCCGGCCGGGGAAGACAGCGAGATCTTCCTGCTGGCGGCGTTCCAGTCGACGCTCAGTCCGAGCTGCTCTCCGACAAATCTCAACGGAACCATCGTCCGGCTCTGCTTGGTCTCCACCGATGCGTCCAGCGATATGTTCGCGCCGTTCACGACGGCGAAGTTCTGACCCATCTTCAGGGTGATGACGCTGCCCGACATGGAGATTCGGGCCGTCTTCTCTTGTGCGGACCAGTCAACGGTAGCGCCGAGCCCCTCGCTTACGACCCGCAGAGGCACCATCGTCACGTTGACCTTGGGCAGGATATACGGCGGGGCTTCGCTGGACAGCTTCTGTCCGTCCAGATAAATGCCGATGGCGGACGCCGCCGACGCATCGGCATGCCATGCGCCTGGAGCGAATGACGCTGCCGTTGCCGCAATCAAGGAGAGCGCCAGCCTGTTGCGGATGCTCCCTGCCGCTTCTGCTCGGTTGAACCTCATGTGAACGTCTTCATTCCTTCCTCTTTGCATACTTTGCCGCTGGTTCTTGCGAATTTGAATCAGACAGTTAGACGCCGGCTTGACCGCAATAGTTGCTTTAATCTTCCTCCTCATCGGATGGAGGAAAACCGTCATATCCCGTAAAATCATGTAGAAACAGGCGATTTCTCGGGGCAAAAGCCTAATTTCAGAGAAATTCAGCCTATAATTGAATATTCTGATTATTTAATTAATTGTAAAGATGCGGTATAATGAAATCACTCCACAGGGGAAGGGGATAGTCCAATGGAGACGGTTAGCGAAGCGTGTCCCGAAGCCGACGGCAATGCCGCCAGGCTGGCAAGAAGAGAGCAGCTGATGCTGCTGAGCGGGCATGCGGGTCCTGAAGTCTGTTGCGTACATGAACCGGTAATCCAATCTGTATGGAGAAAGCGAAATCTAAGAAGGAAGCAAGCGTCAGGTTACGCAAGCTGCTGGGAATGGAGTGTAAGCGTCTAATTGAATAGGAACTGGATAAGCAGGAAATAGGGCTTTCGGTTGTCAGCGGACAAGCGAAAGCCCTATTTGTGCTTGAAGGGACTCTGGCGGGCATACTAAGCAGGTATCAGCCTGCCCATATCCGCTCAGGAGGCCGCCCATGCTCATGCTTACATGGAATAATCTGGAGCACCCCCTCTGGCCCGCAGCCCGCCGGATCTACGAGGAAGCGTTCGCTCCGCACAGCCGCAAGCCGGAAGCGCTGATCCGCGCCATGCTGGAGCGGGGACTTGCTCTCGTGCATATTCTCGCCGAGAGCAGCGGCGGCGCCGAGCTGCGTCCCGTCGCCGTCGCCATCGCGGGCCCAAGCGGCGGCGGAAGCGTGCTCGTCATCGACTATCTCGCCGTCGATTCCAGGCGGAGAGGCCATGGATACGGAACTCTGCTGCTCGCCAAGCTCGACGAATGGGGTATACGGCATGCCGCCGGCGCGCTCGCGCTGCTTGTGGAAGCCGAGGCGGAAGCTACGGCCGACAACCGGCGCCGGATCCGGTTCTGGGAACAAGCCGGCTTCCATGCAACGGGGCATGTCCACCGCTATATCTGGGTGCCGGAACCGTACCGCGCCCTCTACCGTCCGCTCTCCTCCGGCAGCGGCCTGAGTCCGGAACAAGAAGCGCTGTTTTTGGAAGGCGACGGCCAACAGCTGTTCCGCTGGATATCGGACTTCCATCGGCGCTCGTACAAGGGGTTCAAGGAGGAAGGCTGGGACGGCTAGGACGGATGCATCCCGGTCTGGTCGCCCCCGGTCAAAGACGTTCAAAGCCTCATTCGTGGGCATGCCTAGCTTGATGCCTGGAGTCAAACGCCGGAAGAAGATCTGAATGCCGTCCAGCATCCGGTCAAATCCCCAACGAGTGCAGCCGTGCCGCAGGATAGCTGCCCTTTATTCGGGGCCGCCGAGCCGCCTCGGCATGGAGGGTGGGCATCCTCGGACATCGGCCTCCATGCGCAAAGGCTGGAGGAATGCTTCCAATAAAAAAGGCATGCGGCTGTCTCCGACAGCCGCATGCCTTTTTTATTGGAGTTACTTATGAATCAGTTTCCTTACGAGCCATATGAGGAGGACAATGAACACAATCAGCACAAGCAGTCCGCTGAAGTTGAACCCGCTAAAAATACGAATCCCCTCTTCTCCTGTTAGATTCATCTCTCCCCCACTATAGCCCAGTTCCAATTAGAAGGAAATGGACCGATAAAAACCTCCGCAGCCGCTCGCGGCGGCAATACGGAGGCCGATGCGTAGCCTCGCTGCTCAGCCTTCCAGCTGTTCCTTGAGCGCCGCAGGGGAATTCTCCCACCACTCGGCGTTGTTCTCAATCAGCAGCTTCTTGAGCGCCTGCTTGTCGGAAGCCGGCAGCTCCTCCAGCATGAAGCGGCGCTTGATCGCATAGTCCAGGTTGTTAACATGCTGGGCGAGAATCTTCCAGCCGCGGCGGATTTCCGGGTCTACCGTCATCGGGCAGGCTGTCGCTCCCGCGTAGTAGGACCCCTCGTCGTCGCGGTCGACGGCTACCCATACGATCCAGCACGGACGGCCGTTCGGAACGGCTTCCTTGTCCGTGAGGAATTTGATGCCCTTCTCCACCTTGCTCTTCGCATGAATCGCGCCGTTATCGATATAAGCCTCGCCGCCGTCGATGATGACCGAGGACACCCGGCTGAGATCGATCGTTCCCGCTCCGAAGCCCCGATGCTCCTTGCTGCTCACGACGTTGAGCGACAGCGAGCGCTTGCCCTTGGCCGGCTGTGCCGCCCCTTCGCCCTCCGGGCTGCCCGGGGATGGCGTTCCTTGATTTTCTTCCACTGATGATCCCTTCTTCCGCGATGATAATGAAGTCCAAATGGCTATAAAAGCCCGTCAAACCGCTTGCTGGCGGGACGGGCCGGGAGTTCGTCCGGATAAATTCCATTTTAGCTAATAATCAGGCAAAAGCAAACATATACATGCCTTAGAAGCTTGTCAACGGGAGGGAACCGGTCCATGGCCTCAAGCCGAACTTGCAAAACACTGCTGCTCGCCCTGCTCTTCACCACATCTCTTCTCGCCCCGTTCCAAGGCAGCGGACATCACGGACTTACTTCTTATACATATGCCGCTGCCGGAAATGAACCCGGCGTCGAGCCGGCGGCCGAGAGCTCTCCCGCCCCGGAGCCGGAAGCGGAGCCGCTGTCCCGAAGAGTGACCACCTACCAGATCCAGGTCAAGCTGAGCGGACGCACGCTGACCGGGACGGAGACGGTCACCTGGAAGAACCCGGGACGGAAAACCGTATCGGACATGTATGTCCACCTGTATCCGAACGCCTTTTTGTCGGATAAAACCACGTTCATGAAGGAATCCGGCGGAAAGCTCCGGGACGACAAGGCGACTGCAGGCAGCACCGGCTACATGCGCCTCGACTCCTTCAAGACGGAGGACGGAGAAAGCCTGCTGCCTCGGATCCACTATGTCCAGCCCGACGACGGCAACAAGGACGACTACACGCTGGCCAAGCTCAAGCTGCCGCAGCCGGTCGCTCCGGGCGAGGAGGTCACGCTCCAGATCGGCTTCACCGTCGGGCTTCCCGAGGTGTTCGCCCGCATGGGCTATTCGGGAGACTTCACGATGGCGGGACAGTGGTTCCCCAAGATCGCGGCCTACAACACGACCAGCACCGGCACGCGCAGCGCGGAAGGCTGGAACGTCCACCAATATCACGGCAACTCGGAATTCTACAGCGACTTCGGCGTGTATTCCGTCAAGATCGAGGTTCCCGCCGGCTACAAAGTCGCCGCCACAGGCGTCCAGACGAAGCTGGAAGCGGCCAAGGGCGGGCAGCAGTATACGTTCTATGCCGAGGACGTGCATGACTTCGGCTGGTCCGCCTCCCCCGACTTCCTTTACAGCGAGGAGCCTTTCTCCGCTCCCGGCGTTCCCGGAGTCCGCATCAAGCTCTATCTCGATCCGCTGCACAAGGAGCAGAAAGAACGCTACATGCACGCAGCCAAGTCGGCTCTGGCCAAATACGCCCAGTGGTACGGCAGCTACCCGTACAGCACCCTGTCCATCGTCGTTCCTCCCAAAGGGGCCAATGGCGCCGGCGGCATGGAATATCCGACGCTCGTGACCGCATTCGCCGCCGAGACGGACAATCCCGGCTACAGTCTGGAGCGGACGGTCGTGCATGAAATCGGCCATCAGTACTGGTACGGAATGGTCGCCTCCAACGAGTTCGAGGAAGCCTGGCTGGACGAAGGGTTCACCTCCTACTCCGAGGACAAGGTCATGGAAAGCGAATACGGCGTGGAGCCCCGCACGGCGCTGGAAGCGAGCTACGTCACCGATCCCGCCCCGCTCAAGCTGCTTTCCTGGTCGTTCGGCTCGCACAGCCGGTATGCGGACAATGTCTACAGCCGCGCCAAGCTGGTGCTGACCGGCATCGAGAACCGGGTCGGCACGAACATCATGAACAAGATCATGCGGACCTATTTCAACCAATATAAATTCAAGCATCCGACCACGGCGGACTTCAAGAAAGTCGTCGAGCAGGTCAGCAAGCAGAATTGGGACGACTACTTCAGCCAGTTCGTGTACGGAGGCGAGATGGCCGACTATTCGGTCGCCTCCATCCGGGTCTCGAAGGCGGCGGACTCCGGCGCCTCCAAAATGTACGAGTCCGACGTGCTCGTCAAGCGCGGCGGCGGCGTCTACGGCCCGGTTCCGGTCACCTTCAAGTTCGCCGACGGCTCTACGGCCTCCCGCACCTGGGACGGGGTGGAATCCGATATGCTCTACAAGCTGACCGCTCCCTCCCCGCTGCTCTGGGCCGCGGTCGATCCGGAACGGACCAACGTGCTGGACAACCGGCAGATGAACAACTTCCTGAAAGCCGAAGCTCCCCGCAAGCAGGAGGTCCGGATCAGCCTCGGCATCGTGAAGGCGCTGGAATGGATTGCGGGAGCGTTCGCCTGGTAGCGGCCCGAAGAGAGGAGAGTCTCAAACGTGTCTACTTATCTCAAGCAAGGGTGGCGCCTGACCGTCAAGCATCTGGCTGTGGCCGTCGCCCTGTTCCTGTACCGGTTGTTATGGGGATTTTTTCTCTACCGCTATGTCGACTCCATTATCGGACCGCTGCTTCGGCGGTATCCCGGAGCGAACGAGCCTTCTCAAGGGGCGGACGCCCTGTTCTGGGCGGAAGCCCAGTTCCGGCTGATGAAGACCGATCTCGCCCAGCCGGTCCTTTGGACGCTGGCCGCCCTTCTGCTCTCCCGCATGATCGTCACGCCGCTCATCAATGCCGGCCTGTTCTACTCCATCCACCATACGGCGGCCGGACATGAAGGCGGCACGTTATTCCTCCAGGGCATGCGAAAGGCTTGGAAGCCGGTCCTGCTTCTCTACTGGGCGGAAACGCTTCTTGCCGCCGCTCCTCTCTGGTGGCTGGGCTCCCGGGCAAGGGATGTCGTCAAGAACGGATCCTCCCTGCAGGAAATAGCCGTCAGCATCTTGCCTTGGGCGGCAGCGTGGCTGCTGTGGATCGGAGTTCTGCATCTGCTCAGCCTCTCCCTCCAGTTCGGAGCGGTATCCAGGCTCAAAGTCTCGGCGTCCCTATCGGCTGCCTGCAGACGGCTGCTCCCGATGGCCGGCCTCAGCCTGATCCTGCTCCTCTTTTCCGGCATCATCGGGGCCGGCTTCAGCGCCGCAGCGATGGCATGGGCCGGATTGGCCGCCCTCGTCATCCAGCAAGCCTATCATCTCGTCCGCACGCTGCTCGACTTGTGGCTGCTGACATCACAGTACGCTTGCTGGGAGGATTCGCGTCACATTAGTTGACAAAGCGATAATTCCATCGTACAATTGTGAAAATTCTCTGACAATTACGACTTGTTTTCAAAAAGCGTCTGCCGGTTTAATAACTTCTCAGGCAATCGGGCACCCTAAGCTTCCGCTCGACTCACGCATATCGGTTCCTGTCCCCGGGCAGGCAGATGGGCTCCCGCTCCCCATCCGCTGTCTGCGCCGGATCGGATGAACATCGACAGATGCAAGCAGTGAAAACAACGAATGGGCATGCTGTAAGCGAAGTTGCCGCACACAATCGCCGGCTCTCTCGGGGCCGCCCCCATACATCGAACAGCAGAATAGAGAAAATAACCAAACCAGAGAGGAAAATCGAACGATGACCGAACAAATTCAAGCATATTATGAAGAACTCCACCAATCCACCGCCGAGCTGCTTTACCGCTTTGAGCATTACGACCTGAATCCCAACGCCGGCAAGGCCCTTGAGGCGATCAGCAGCGAGCACGCCTTGCTCAGCCCGGATACCGGCAGCCTGCAGGAGGAAGCCCTGATGAAGCTGGTCGGCATGAGATCCCGGCTGCTGACCCTGATGGAAGACGTCCTTTATACCGTTTGATCCGGCCGCGGAATCAAGCAAGCCCCGCCTTCTCCATGAGAAGGCGGGGCTTTTTTTGGGGCTTGCGGGCCAAGGCGCAGAAATCGGGACGAGTCGCCATTTTCATCCGCTGCAGGGTGAGAAGCTCACCTATCAACAGCGATGTAAACGCTGTCTTCGCCTTTTTGAAACATGAGAATTATTAGAAAATGTCGTTTTCGGAAGGAGAAGGGGCGAAAAGCAAGAATATGTCTTCCAGTATCATTCAAAATGCCGAATTCCGTTGAACATGGAAACGGGGGAACCACTTTCCGGGTGAATTGATTTTGGGCGTCCGTCAGCTATTGTCGCGCATGCCGCAGGAATCATAGGGAACCTTCAACCGAACCCCACAGCTAACCTCGTAGGCTCTGGAAGGAGCTACTCAAGCTTGAAGAAGAAAGCAGCAAGCCTCATCCTCGGAATCTCTCTGCTGTTCGCTGCAGGCGTAGGCAGCGCAGCGGCTGATTCCAAAATGGACGGTGTCATCAGCGATCTCATCGGAACGCCGTACAAAACGGCCGGAACGACGACGAACGGATTCGATTGCTCCGGATTCACGTCCTATGTATTCAAGCAATTCAAGATCTCCCTGCCGCATTCCTCCTCTTCCCAAGCAGGCTTGGGCAAGAAAGTCGCGAAGGCTGATCTCAAGGCGGGCGACCTCGTGTTCTTCAATACGAGCGGCCGCGGCGTCTCGCATGTCGGAATCTATGTCGGGGACGGCAAGTTCGCCCACTCCTCGTCGAGCAAAGGCGTCATGATCAGCAGCCTGAGCGATTCCTACTACACAAAGCGTTACGTGTCCGCACGCCGGATCATGGACGACACCAAGTACGAGAAATACGCCGACGATCCAGCCGATACGGTCGACGGCAGTCCCGATGTGGACTAGCCTGTCCTGAATCCGGATCCCCTTGCGCAAACCGCAGCAGCCAACCCTTCGGGAAGGCGGCCAGCGGTTTGTTTGCTTTTGGACATGACCCGGCTGCCGCATGCTCCCGCTCCTACCGCTCCTTACCCCGCCCGCACCGACTGGAAACAGATTCCATGCCGATCAGCGGTTTCCTGAAGCTTTTTGTCCTCCCCGCTCGTATAAGCTTGAACAAAGCGAACGAGCAAAGGAGATCTTCATGCAGCAAAGCCCCCTGACGGGCGGACAAAAGGGCCGCAGCCCCAAGTCCGCAGGCCGGACTCAGACCCGGCGCAGAAACGGCCTCGGCTGCCTGCTGCTGGCGGCGGGACTCGTCCTCGCGGCGGCCGCCCTCTTCAAGCTGGAAATGCCGCGCCTGTTCGACCGGGTCGTCCCTCCGGGACTGTACCGGGAGGTGCCTCCCGTAACGCAGCTGCATCCGGTGCTCGACCGGAAAAAGGACGAGCTCATCTCGCTTGCCGCCGCCAAGGGCATCAAAGTCGTCATCACGGACGGCTTCCGCAGCTCGGCGGAGCAGGATGTCCTCTACAGCAAAGGCCGGGATGGCGGCGGCTCCATCGTGACCCATGCCCGCGGCGGAGAATCCTACCACAACTACGGTCTGGCGATCGACTTCGCTCTCAAGGACCGGACGGGCGACATCATCTGGGATATGGAATACGACGGGAACAAGAACGGCAAGGCCGACTGGCTGGAGGTCGTCGCGATCGCCAAGAGTCTCGGCTTCACATGGGGCGGCGACTGGCCCCAGTTCCCGGACAATCCCCATCTGCAAATGGACTTCGGCTATTCGATCTGGGAGCTGAAAAACGGCAATCGCCCTCCGGAGGACGGAACGGCTGGCGAGGAGAACAAGTAGACTCCGAATGGATGCCCGAATGAAAACGCCTTGCGGCTTCGCAGGCGTTTTCTTGATTTTACCAATTATTCATAAATCGTTAGCACCTGCTTAATCATTCTCTCTTACGCTGTGGAAGCATTCATTTCAGTAGCGGAGGGGTTTGGGGAGATGAAGAAAGCAAAAGCAGGTAAAATGCTTCTCGGGGCGGCGCTTGCGAGCGTCATGGCAGCAGGAGGAATCGGAATGGCCGAGCTGGCTCCGGCTCCAGCGGCGGCAGCCGAAGCGGCCGCAACGGCCAAAGCGGCGCCGTCCATTTACGTGGCTCCAATCCATAATGCCAAGTTCCTGGCGGGCGGCAAATTCGATTTCCGCGTGGAATTGAACGACTGGACCGGAGACGCTTCGGCCGTCAGCATTCAGGTCAACGGCAAAAGCGCGGAAGCCTTTTTCGGCAAAAGCTTCGAGAAGACCAGCACCGCCTCAAGCTCCTCCTTCATGATCCGCGGCGTATCGCTGGACAAGCCGGGCTCCTACACCGTGAAGGTGACGGCCGGATCCTTGTCCCGCACGGTCTCCTATCAAGCGGTGACCACCTCCGCAGCCGGCAAGAAGGCGAAGAACGTCATCCTCTTCGTCGGGGACGGCATGTCGCAGCCGAGCATCACCATCGCCCGCGCGATGTCCAAGGGCTTGACCGAAGGCAAGTACAACGGCCTCATGGAGATGGACAAGCTGGAGCAGCGCGCCGTCGTCACCACCTCCGGCATGGATTCCATCGTCACCGACTCGGCAAACAGCGCCAGCGCCTACAATACCGGCCACAAATCCGCGGTGAACGCCCTCGGCGTCTATCCGGACAATACGGAAAGCTCGCTGGACGATCCGCAGGTCGAGACGCTCGCCGAGATGCTGAAGCGCACGCGCGGCATGTCGGTCGGCATCGTCACGACCTCGGAGATCGAGGACGCGACGCCGGCCGCTGTCGTCTCCCATACCCGCCGCCGCGCGGACAAGCCGGAGATCGCCGACATGCTGCTGAAGCTTCAGCCTGAAGTCGTCATGGGCGGGGGATCGGCCTATTTCCTCCCCAAATCCGTTGCCGGCTCCAAGCGCAAGGACGAGAACGATCTCATCGGCGGCTTCGAGAAAGCCGGCTACAAGTTCGTGGACAGCGCCTCGGGACTGAAAAGCTCCGGAACGCCTGCCAAGCTGCTCGGCCTGTTCCATACCGGCGACATGAACGTCTACTACGACCGCTCGACCAAAAACACGGCGGCGCTCAAGTCGTTCACCGACCAGCCGAATCTGTGGGACATGACCAAGAAAGCGATCGAGGTGCTCAGCAAGAACGAAAACGGCTTCTTCCTGATGGTCGAAGGCGCCAGCATCGACAAGCAGCTGCATACGATGGACTGGGAGCGCTCCGCCTACGATACGATCGAGATGGACAAGGCCATCGGCGAGGCTCGCCGTTACGCGGACGCCTCGGGCGACACCCTCGTCCTGGCGACGGCCGACCATGCCCACTCCGCCAGCATCGCCGGCACCTATTGGGAAGGCGACGGCAAAACGGGACGCGAAGCGGTGCGCACCTATGAGCAGTCCAAATTCCCGACGTACGCCGACTCCGACAAGGACGGCTTCCCGGATACGCCGGATGTCGACCGCAAGCTGGCCGTCGTCTTCGGCGCCACGCCGGACTATTACGAGGATTACAAGTTCAGCTCCGTTCCTCAGGCTCCGGCCGTCCTCTCCGGAGATGCCTATATCGCGAATCCGGGAACGCTGGCCAATCCGGACGCCCCTGACAAGGACAAGTACCTCCATACGGGCACGCTGCCGAAATCCGAAAGCGTCGAGGTCCACTCCGCCGACGACGTGCCGCTGATGGCTCACGGACCGGGCTCCGAATATTTCAAAGGCACGCTGGACAATACCGAGGTATTCTTCGGGATGGCGCAGGCGCTCGGCCTGAGATTGGACGGCAGCAAGCCGGACAAGCAGACCTGGATCGAGCTGGACGGCTTCCTGAAGTCCGTCGGAGGCAGCACCTCCTATGATGCCGCCAAAAACGTCACCTTCGTGAGCGCCGGAGCAAGCAAGCTCGTGCTGTACATGGACAAGGGCATTGCGAAGAAAAACAACAAGCCGGTGCCGCTGAAGTTCAAAAGCGAGAACGGCAAGCTGATCGTCACCAGCGATTCGCTGCTGGCTTCCCTCGGCCAATGAGGAGCCGTCCGGCAACACTCCTCCGTCCGGTCCCGCTGCTTGCGGGACTGACGGCGGCCGGGCTGCTGCTGGCCGGCTGCGGAAGCAAGGCTCTCCCTTCAGGGGGAGAGCCTTCTTCCGTTTCGGCGTCCGCCGCGGAGACCGCCACGGGCGCGGCAAGCGGGCGAGCCGAAACGGCGCCTCTGGCGGAGCAGGGCGAGCGCATAGGAGCGGCCGAGGCAGCCTCGGAGCCAGGCCAGGCGCCGTCACCGGCTTCCGGCGCGGCAGCCGGGACGGCGGGCCGCGACGCCAGCGGCGGGCCCGGGCAAGAGCGGGGCAGCGGCGAGGCCGGGAATGCTCCCGCCGCTTCTACCGGCAAGGCGAATCAAGTGCCGGCCGATCGCGCAGCAGAGGCGCCGGCAGCGCAAGATGGCGCCGGACTTTCGTCCGGCAAGCCGTCCGGCGGAGCAAGCCCCGCTGCGGACCAAGCGCCGGGGACGGCCTATCCAGCCGCAAGCCCGGATGCGGAGCGGCGGCAGCAGACTCCCGCGCAGGGGAGCAAGCCGCCCGCCGGAGCTCCTGCATCCGGCTCCAAGCCTGCTGCGGGCGCATCCCCGGCCCCGTCGGCATCCGCTGGCCCGCCGGCATCCTCCGGTCCCAGAGCAAGCCTGCCCGTCAGTTCGGCTTCGCCTTCGCCGAGTCCGGCAGGCTCCGCTCCGCCGACCGTCCGCTCCAGCCTGGACGGACCCGAGACGATCCGCTTCTCCGAGCTGTACGGCAAGGAGACGGTGCGAGGACTGACCTTCTCCGACAAGCTCAAGGAGCTCGACGGGCAAAAGGTGGAGATGATCGGCTACATGGCTCCGCCGCTGACGGCGACCGTCCGTTTCTTCGTCCTTACCCGCATTCCGCTGGCAATCTGTCCCTTCTGCTCCTCCGACGCCGACTGGCCGTCCGATATCGTCGTCGTCAATCTGCCGAAAGGCTCGGAGATGACGCCGACCGAGCATCAGGTCAAGATAACCGGGACGCTGAGCGTCGGCTCCATGACCGACGAGGAGACCGGCTTCGTCAGCCTGATCCGCATCAATGCCGACAAGACGGAGGTGCTGAAATAAATGACGCTGATTGCCATGGAGCAAGTGGTCAAGCGGTTCCGCATCCAAGGCGGCATCATGATGCCGGTGCTGGATGTCCCGTTCTTCGAGCTGCGCCAAGGCGAGCGCAAGGCGCTGGTCGGGCCGAGCGGCTCCGGTAAAAGCACGCTGCTTCACCTGATCGCAGGCATCTCGCGCCCGACGGAAGGCTCCATCACCTTCATGGGCAAGCGGACGGACCAGCTTCGCGAGGCGGAGCTCGACCGCTTGCGGGCCGCTCATATCGGCTATGTGCACCAGAGCTTCCAGCTGGTCCCCGGTTTCACGGCGCTGGAGAACGTGCTCGCCGCCGCCAGCTTCGGCCGCGTGCTCGACAAGCGCGCCCGGCGGGGCAGAGCCGCCGAGCTGCTGGAGCTGGCCGGGCTCGGACATCGCCTCCACCACCGGCCCTCCCAGCTGAGCCAGGGCGAGCAGCAGCGCGTCGCCATCGCGCGGGCGCTCGTGAACGGCCCGGAGCTGCTGCTCGCCGACGAGCCGACAGCCAGCTTGGACGCCTCGACGGCGGCGCAGATCATGGAGCTGCTCCTCGCCGCCGCTTCCGATACGGGCGCCGCGCTCCTTCTCTGCACCCATGACCTCGAGCAGGCAGCGCGCATGGACAGCTCCGTATCCATGCGGGAGCTGTCCCGCAGGCCGCTCTCGCCGGCGAAAGGAGCCTAGCCATGTCCCTGCTGAGCATGGCCATCCGCAATCTGATGGCCCGCAAAGTCCAAACCGCCCTGACAGCTGCCGTCGTTCTTGTCGGTATCGCCGTCACGCTGGCGGTTCTGATCCTCTCCGGTGGCGTGCGCGGCGGCATCGAGCGGGCAAGCGAGCCGTTCGGCCTCCTGATCGGCTCCAAGGGGAGCGCCAACCAGCTCGTGTTCAACACCATCTTTCTGATGGACCGCCCGCTGGACAACCTCAGCCATGCCTACTATGAGAAGCTGGCCGAGAATGACGAGGTGCAGACAGCCGTTCCGTTCGCACTCGGAGACCAGTACCGGGGATTCCGGATCGTCGGGACAAGCGCCGGCTTCTTCGACCTCAGGGGCCGGCCTGCCGATCCGCCCTACTTCAACCTTCGAGAAGGAAGGCTGTTCAGCGGCCCCTTCCAGGCGGTGATCGGAGCGGAGGTCGCCTCGCGCGAGGGGCTCAAGGTCGGGGACCGCTTCGTCTCCGAGCATGGAGTCGTCGTCGCCGCCGAACCGGATGAGCATGCCGAGCATCCCTATGAAGTGGTCGGCATCCTGAAGCCGGTAGCGGCTCCTTCCGACCAGGGCATCTACGTCAGCATGGACAGCTACTGGATCAGCCATGAGCATGGGCATGAAGAGGAAGGCGGAGCGGCCGACGGCGGACAAGCGCCTTCTCCTTCTACCGAGGCTTCGCCCGCGCCGGGTCCGGCCGGGTCCGACGTTTCCGACGAGGATGAAGCTGCCCGCGGAGTGACGGCCGTCCTCGTCAAGCCCAAGAGCTACATCGGGCTGATGAAGCTGTACCAGCAGACGAATGCCGGCAAAGAAGCTCAGGCCGTGCTGCCTGGGCAGACGCTGGCCAAGCTGTTCGACATGCTGGGCAGCGGCGAACAGGCTCTGCGCAGCATCGGATACATCATTCTCGGCATGGCAGGCCTCACGGTCTGCCTCTCCCTGTACGGATCGGCGATGGAGCGCCGCCGCAGCGTGGCCATCCTGCGCGCGATCGGCGCCGGCCGCCGCCATGTGATGGCCATCGTGCTGCTGGAATCCTCCATCGTCATGCTGCTCGGCTGCGTCCTCGGCATCGCCGGAGCCTACGGCTTGTCCGCCGTCCTGTCCGGCTATATCGGCTCCCGCGTCTCCATCGCCGTGACGGTCGGATTCCAGTGGTCCCATCTTGGCATCGCCGGCATCGTGCTTGCGGCCGGCATCGCAGCCGGACTCATTCCTGCGCTGGCCGCCTACCGGGCCGAAACGGCCCGTTACCTCGCGATCCAATAACTGCCTTCCTCCAATAGCTTCCTTCCTCCCCTCCCGGAGCCCGGCCATGGTACACTGGACAGATAAAGCCATACACAGATAAGCCATGCCGCAAGCGGGGAGAGAATGCAAGTGAAACTGGTGTCGTGGAATGTCAACGGGCTGAGAGCCTGCGTCAAGAAAGGCTTTGCCGATTATTTCAATCATATGGATGCCGACATCTTCTGCGTGCAGGAGACGAAGCTGCAGGAAGGGCAGATCGAGCTGGACCATGCCGAAGGCTATCATCTGTTCTGGAATTACGCCGTCCGCAAGGGTTATTCCGGAACGGCCGTCTGGACCCGGATCAAGCCGTTGGCCGTCCGGTACGGACTCGAGGACGACTTCGAGGAGGAAGGCCGCATCCTCACCCTCGAGTTCGAAGGGTGGTACCTGGTCAACGTCTATACGCCCAACTCCCGGCGCGACCTGTCCCGCCTTCCGTTCCGGCTGGAGTGGGAGGAGCGCATCCTGCGCTATCTTCAAGGCCTGGATGCCGTGAAGCCTGTCATCCTGTGCGGGGACCTCAACGTCGCCCATCAGGATATCGACCTCAAGAACGCGCGCGCCAACCGCGGCAACTCGGGCTTCACCGAGGAAGAGCGGGGCCGGATGACGACGCTGCTGGAAGCCGGATTCGTCGATACGTTCCGCCACTTCCATCCCGATGCGGAAGGCGCCTATACCTGGTGGTCCTTCATGCCGAAGGTGCGGGAGAAGAACATCGGCTGGCGCATCGACTACTTCCTCACTTCGGAGCGGCTCCGTCCGCTGCTGAAGGACGCCTCCATCGACAGCGCCGTGCTTGGCAGCGACCATTGTCCGGTCGTGCTGGAGCTGGCTGACGAGCCGGGCCGTCCCTCTGCGGAAGCCTAGGGACGCCGCGACGGCAAGCAAGGCGGCCGATGCTTCTGCGGCGGAAGCCGCAAAGGTCGGCATGCCCCAGGGCGCATACGCTCTGGAGGCAAGCAAAAGAGGGTCCCTCGCGGGACCCTCTTTTGCTACTCGTTTTTTTGCTTGCTGTACATGATCCTCGATACAGCGATGCCCACCACCCCGAGACCGATGAACAGAATCGCGCGGACGGCGATCGTCACGCCCGGAACGTCGATGAAGATGACCTTCAGCAGGGTAAGCAGCACGAGCAGCATGCCGGCGAATCGAGCCTTCGGCCGCCGCAGCATGATTCCGGCCGTGATCAGCGCGATCGCATAGACGACCCACGCCGCGGACAAGATCAGCCTCTGGCTGTCCGTCTCCAGCGGCCTCGACGCTGCCAGCGTGAGCTGGGTCAAGAACACCAGGCCAAGCACTCCGGTCAGCCATAAAAGCGCTGCGGCGCCCTGCTTCGCTTGCGGGCTCTGTTTATTCGCCAGAACCATTCGGTACAGGACCAGCAAGCCCGCCAGCAGGACGATCCAGCTCAAGGTTTCCGGCGATGCGACGGCATCGATGGGCATCCCGATGATCCGCATCGCGCCGATGAAGAATACGATCGCCCCCGCTCCCTGCTGGTAGGGAGCGCGGATGCGCAGGCCGATCGCCAGAGCCAGCGTCCCTTCGACCGCGAGTGCCGCTCCCGCATAAGTGCCCGGCAGCGACTCGAGAAGCAGCAGCATCCACCCGAGCGTCGCCGTGACGGCGAGCAGCTCGGCCGCTTCCTTTTTCTTGGACAGCTGCGAGTAGGCCAGAAGGCTGTAGACAGCCGCGCCGATCCCGACCAAGATCAAATACTGGCTTTCATGCTTCGGCATCAGCAGCAGGTATGCCCACCCTGCCGTAACCGCAAAGGAAGCGAACGCAAGCCCTCTCCGCTCGGAGTAGACCGGAGCCTCCCGCCTCTCCAGCAGATACGCTGCGAGGAGAATGGCCTGCTGCAAGAGCTGGGCGCAGAGGAACCACCATTCCGCTCCATCGCCGGCTCCAAGAAGGGCGGCGACGAGGAGCGAAGGCTGCAGAAGCAGATAGGAAGCGGCGTACACCCAGCGGAGCCGAAGCCTCCAGCCGATAAGCAGCGCGGAAGCAGCGAACAGCCCTTCATAGGCGACAAGAATGGAGACATGGGGGGCATCGGAATCAAGGAGAAACGGAATCAGGCATCCGGCAGCCATGGCGAGCAGCATGAGAGACTGCGAGCGGTAGGCGAGCGCTGTCCTGCCAAACAGCAGGATGGCGATGCCGTAGAGGACGCAGGCCAGCGGTACGGACATGAATCCATACAGCATATGCGCCGCGAACAACGTCAGCACGAGCAGCGAATGCGCTCCGCCAAGCAGCGCCTGGCCGAGCGCTTCCCGCTTATGCCGCATCTGCCGGATGCCGGCTGCGAACATGCATGCCGCCGCCGCAGCGCCGAGCCAGCAGCGGACCGGGCGCGTGATCATGCCGGCATTGACGGCTGCGGCGAAGCCCCACAGCACGCCGAGCAGCAGCACGACGATGAAGATCCGCGGCAGCCACACCCTGCCGAGCAGATGCTCCCAATCGACTGGAGGAGCGGGCGGGCGAGAAGCTGCCTGCAAAGGCGCCGCCCCTGCTGCCGCATGTCCGGGAGGACCGGCAGGCCCCGAAGCAGATCCCGGCATCGAAGGATGCCCGCCCCCTGCATGAGATTGGGCCGGCGCCGTCTGCAGCGGATGCTCGGAAAGTTGCCCCCCGCTTGCCTGCTCGGCGGCCTCGGTCCTTCCGTATGCCGGTGCCGCAGCGCCTTCCCTCCGCTCCCCGCCGGACAACGGCAGGTCAGCCGCCTGCCGCTGCCGCAGCTCCGCCAGCTCAAGCGCCAAGCCCTGAATAAGCCGTTCCAACCGTTCGACTCTCTCTTCGAGCTTCATTTGCTATCCCCTTTTGAACGCTAAAATATGCCGGCTTGCTAAGAAGCGGCTCCAACTTAAGTTACACGCATCCGGCCCATTCCAAATCCCATTTCAGGATTATATCGGTTCAGAGTCCTTGTTTATCCAATCGAGCTTCCGTAAAAAAATGCCGGCGATGGATCGCCGGCATTCTGCATATATACACGCTTAAGCGTCCGCGCCTCTCCCGCTATGGGATTGCCCGGACGGACCTGCCGACGCCTCGCTTACAGCCTCGGGCCCTTCCGAAACGGCCGCAGCTTCCCGATCTCCCTGCGCTTCCGGACCATCTGCCGCTTCAGGCGACGATTCACCAGCCGGACGCATGCCTGGACGCGGAGTCTGCGGCCTCTTCGGCGCCTTCACGATCTCCGCCTCGTAGTAGACCCGCAGCTCCGCCGCCTTTTTGGCGTTGTCCATGTCCACCTTCGCCTTGGCCAGCTTATCGGCCACCAGCTCCCAGGTCGGCTGCACCTTCTGCACGGCGAGGCCGCGGATCGCATTTTTCACCATTCTCCGTTCCTTGGCATTGGAGTAGGTGTCCTTGTACTGCCGCGCGTCCGTATCATGCTGAATGTCCGGGAAGATGCGCCGGAAAATCTCCGCCGTCATGCGGGCGTCGTCCAGAGCCCGGTGGGCGCTGCCCTCGGCCGGAATGGCAAGCTCCGCCAAAGCCGCTTCGACGCTGACATCGTTGGTCAGGCTGCGCGCGCGCAAATAGATCTTGAGCAGATCATAATAAGAAGCCGCGAGCCAATAGGCATCGTCAAGCTTGTGCATGCGGGTATCCAGCACGATCCGCTTCATATCCTCGCCGCCCCACGTCACGAACGTGCAGGCTTCGCTCTTGCCCAGCCAAGCCAGAAAATGGCGGATGACCGGAACAAACCCGCTCGCCGCATCGATGTCCTCCTGCGGTATGCCCGTCTTCTCCCGAATGAAGCTGTTCAGCTTCGCAAAATAAACCGGCTTGATCAGCGCCGTGAACTCGTCGATCTTCTCCAAGGCTTCGTTCAGCCGGACCGCGCCGATCTCGATAACCTCCATCGGCTTGTCGCTGGCGAACTTCCGCCCGTTGAACTCAATATCCAACACGATATAATCCATGCTCTACCTCCGCTGCAATATCCATTGCTCCCATCATACACGATATGGGACGGTCAAGGACAGCGGAGCATCCTCCGGAAAATCCCCGTTCCCTGCCTGGTATGGCAGCGTTTGCCTCCGGAAGCGGCAAGAAGCCCCGTTCCCTGCCTGGTATGGCAGCGACGGGGCTTCTTGCTTATTCCCTGCATATCATCAGCTTATTGCCGTCCGGGTCGAGAACGACAAACCACTGGCCATGCTCGATCTCCGTCACGAGCCGGGCGCCAAGCTCCTTCATATAAGCGAGCGATTCCTCCAGCTTGTCGGTGAGAAGCATGAACGCCGGCGTCAGGATCGAAGGGGCTCCATCCGGTTCGCCGCCTCCCCATCTGGGCATCGTATCGAGGATCAATCCCGTTCCCTGCATCGGCAGCGGGCACAGATGGCCGAAGTGGATCGGGCAATCGTCTTCCGACAGCCCCAGCACCTTGCAGTACCAGCTGCGGGAAGCCTCGATGTTCCGCACCGGAACGAAATAGCTGCCGACCTTGTTTTTGATCGGACTTGCAGCAATTGCCGAACCAAGTGTCTCTTCGTTGGCGCCCATCGTTTTCCCTCCATGGATCATGTTGAAAGCCTCCGGCGAACAGGCAAGCGCCAGACCGGCCTCTGATCGCCCACATCCTTCCAATTCTATATCATCATATCAAATATCCGAATGACGGGCGTGCCATTTTTTTCAATCAGCCCCGCCGGGTTCCCGGCCCCTTCGTGCCGCCGAGCTTTCGGAAGCCGGAAGCCTGGCGCGCAGCGAATCAAGAACCTTGCTGTGCATAAGGATGCCCTCAAGACTCCTTCATTCCCAGTCGGCCTGAAATCGGTTATACTATGATAATGAGAATCATTATCGAATAAACCATATCATTCATCTCATTTGTGTCATTCATGTCATTCATGTCATTCATGTTATTCGTGTCATTCATGTTATTCGTGTCATTCATAGCGTTCATATAAATCGTAAAAGGCGGAATCCATCCATGTCGTATCCATTCATTCCCCTTGCCGCGGCAAGCGATTTCGGAAGCTGGACCCTGCATCTGAGAGGGGCGGACATCGTCACGCCTGCGGAGGCCGATCCCGGAGGCTCCCGGAGGCAGCTGCTCGCTTATCCCGTCCTCATGGCCTTGCTCGGCGGAGAATGCCGGCTAATAAGGGATTCTCGGCTTACCCTCATGCAGCCGGGGGTGCTCTACATCTGCCGGCCGGGCAGCACGATGGATCTGGAGGCGCAGAGCAGCCAGGCCACTATCGCCGTCCTGCGGATCGGGCTGTACGCTCCCTCCTCCCCCGATTCGCTTCAGCTCCGGCCCATAACCCCGGAGGAGAGCCTCTCGGTTGCGGAAGAGACGCCCTTTCCCGATGGCCGGCTGGAGGATGTCATGCGCAGCATCTATAACCGCTATCTCAGCGGCGAGGATCTGCTTCGCTGGCAGGCCCAGGCAGACGCCTTCCAGCTGCTGGTCAGGACGGCCGAAGCCTCGGAGGAGAGCAAGGCCGGGAAGACAGCCGGCCTGCTGGAGCGCGCCCGCCGGTACATCGACGGGCATCTCGCCGAGCCGCTGACGATGGAGCAGATCTCGGCCGGTACCGGCCTGAGCGCCAAGCACTTCGCCGACGTGTTCAAGAAAGCCTACGGCGCCAGTCCCCATGACTACATGACGCAAGCCCGGCTCGAAAAGGCGAAGCGGCTCATGCTCCAGGGCAGCCGCAAGCTCAAGGATGTGGCCCATGCGGTCGGATACGAGGATGAATTCTATTTCAGCCGCCTGTTCAAAAAAGAGCATGGCCTGCCGCCATCCCGTTATGTGGCAAAACGCAAAGTCCGCACCGCCGCCTACGGCTGCCCTTCCGCGCTCGGCTACCTGCTTCCGCTCGGCGTCCTGCCGCTGGCGGCACCGATGCATCCCAAATGGTCGGGCTATTACATCGAGCGGTTCGGCGCGGACATCCCCTGCCATCTCGACTACGGACCTGCGGTTCTGTCCGCAGGCCGCAATCTGGAGATTCTGCAGCAGGCGCAGCCGGATCTCATTCTCTGTCCGTCCACCGCGAGCGAGGAGGAGAGACGGGCGCTGGAGGCCATCGGCTCCGTCATGACCCTCCCGGAGGAGGAGGGTCGCGGATGGGAGCGAGGCCTGCGCGAGCTGGCGGAAACACTCGGCCTGCCGGAGGAGGCCGGCCGCTGGATTTCCAGGTTCGAGCGGAGAACCTCACAGATCCGCAGCCTGATCGCTGCGGCTTCCGGTGGAAATGCAGCTCCCGATGTGCTTCCCGTGCGCATGTTCAAGGACCGTCTCTACACATTCGGCTCGCAGGGCATCATGGACTTCCTGTACAGGGAGCTCGGCCTGGGAAGGCCGCCGTCCCTGCCCGATACAGCCTCGGCGGCGCTCCCTCTTGAGCTGGAGCAGATCGCCGAGGCCGAGGCCGGCCGGATTCTCCTGCTCGTCTGCCAGGAGTCCGAGACGCTGGAGCATTGGGAGCGGCTCAGCCGGTCTCCGGAATGGCTGGCTCTGCCCGCCGTGCGCAGGAAAAGCGTGATCAGGCTGCCATCAAGCCCGTGGAGGGAGTACTCGCCCATAGCCCTGGAGAGGATCGGCGAAGAGGCGCTCCGCATCTTCGGATCCGGTTCCTAGCCGGGCACCGGCATGGCGGCGAAGTGGCTCCGTATGGATTTCAATCATCCCCTGGCCGCAGATTGTCCATGAACCGTCCGATTTTTGTCCATGGAGGGAAGCTTCCACGGTCTCTATGATGGTAATGAGAATCGTTATCAATGACGGTGACCATCATTCGAAGGGAGTCTATATAGACGATGAAAAAAGTTCTGCTCGGCCTTATGCTCGTCACGATGCTTGGAACGACCGCTGCCTGCGGCAGCAGCAACCATAACGGAGGCGCCGCGAGTCCCGCTCCCGCCTCCTCGCCTTCGCCGGACAGCTCCGCAAGCCCGGCTCCATCCGCCGACCCGGCCGCTGCGGCGGTCAAAACCGTAAGCTACCTCGGCAAGGACTACACGGTGCCTCAGACGGCCCAGCGAATCGTCATCACCGGCGCGGTGGAAGCGATGGAGGATTCCGTCCTTCTGGACATCCATCCGGTCGGAGCGATTTCCTTCTCCGGCGCTTTCCCGGCATTGTTCCAATCCATTACGGACAAGGCCGAGCCGGTCGGAGAGAAAACCGAGCCGAACTTCGAGAAAATCCTGGCCTTGAAGCCTGATGTCATCCTGGCGTCGAGCAAGTTCGACCCGGCGGTCACCGAGAAGCTGTCCCAGATCGCCGTGACCCTTCCTTATTCCCACGTCTCGACGGATTGGGAAGCGAACCTGACGCTGCTCGGCGAGCTGACCGGCAAGCAGGAGCAGGCGGCCAAGGAAATCTCCCAATACAAAGAAGAGCTGGAGCAGGCCAAAACCGCTCTCGGCGAGAAGCTCAAAGATCAGAAGGTCGCCGTCATCCGGGTCCGCAGCGGCCAGATCGCCATCTTCGGTCCAACGCTGTTCTTCAATCCGATCGTCTACTCCGACCTCGGCTTGACGCCTCCGCCGGCCATCGCGGCAGCCAAGAAGCAAGAAATGCTGTCCATCGAGAAGTTCGCCGAAATCAACCCGGACCTCCTGTTCATCCAATTCTCCGAGGATGAGAACAAGCAGGCGGCGACCGCGCTGGACGATCTGCAGAAGAACCCGATCTTCAAAAGCATCAATGCGGTGAAAAACGGCAAGGTGTTCATCAACGTCGTCGATCCGCTGGCCCAGGGCGGAACGGGATACAGCAAGATCCAATTTCTGAAAGCCTTTGTCGAAAAAGCGGGCGCTTAGTCGAATCCGATGAGAACCTACCCCAGGCTGCCGGCCGTTATTCTTCTGATAACGCCGGCAGCCGCTTTATGCCTTGTGCTGCTGTCGGCTCTCTTCGGAGCCAAGTCCATCCATGCGGTCGATGTCTGGAATGCGGTCGCGCATTTCGATCCCGACAACGTCAATCATCAGATCATCCGCCATTCCCGCCTTCCGCGCGTCTTCGGCTCGCTGTTGATCGGCGCCTTCCTGGCCGTCTCGGGCGCGGTAATGCAAGGTATTACCCGGAATGCCCTGGCATCGCCGTCCATGCTCGGCGTTTCCGACGGATCGGTCTTTGTCGTGACGCTGTGCATGGTCTTCCTCCCCCAGCTCAGCTCCACGGAACTGATCGCGATGTCCATGGCCGGATCGGCCTTGGGAGCGGCGCTCGTGTTCGGCATGGCCTGGCTCATTCCCGGAGGAGGATCTCCGGTCAAGCTCGCCATTCTCGGCACGCTGGCCGGCATGTTCCTGAACGGCGTCGCGGATGCCGTGGCGATGTATGCCCATATTCCGCAAAAAATCAGCTTCTGGTACAACGCCCGCCTGCATCAGCTCGATCCCGAGCTCATTACGCTGGCGCTGCCGTTCGCGGCAGCAGGCCTCATCCTGGCGCTGGTCCTCGCGCGCTCCATCTCCGCCCTCTCGCTCGGAGAAGAGATGTCGGTCAGCCTCGGGCAGCGCGTCCGCCTGATCAAGGGGCTGTCCATGCTCGCTGTCGTGCTGCTGACGGGCACATCCGTCGCGCTCGCGGGCAAAATCGCTTTTGTCGGCCTGATCGTGCCCCATGTCGCCCGCATGCTGGCCGGTACGGACTACCGCCGCATCATCCCCGTATCCGGCGTGCTCGGAGCCTTGTTCCTGGCTGCCTGCGACATTCTCTCGCGTTTCCTGAACGCACCCTTCGAGACTCCGATCGGCGTCGTCACCGCCTTGTTCGGCGTGCCGTTCTTCCTCTATCTGGTCAAAAAGAAGGGAGGCGCGGCCCATGCCTGACAGCGACCCTGCCCGCAAGGGGAGCCGAGGAAGAGACGGCGGAACGGGCGGAGCCGCCCATTCGGGAGGCGGCAATATCTGGGCTGTGGCCGGAAGCGCCGCGGCGCTTATCGTCCTGCTCATCTACCTTGGTCTCACGAACGGCGAATTCAACGTCCCCGCCTCCGACATGCTGCGGACGCTGCTCCGCATGCAGAACGACGCGGATCAGCAGCTCGTCATCTTCCAGTTCCGCTTGCCGCGCATTCTGCTTGGAGCGCTGGTCGGGCTCGCTCTTGGAGCAGCCGGAGCAGCCGTGCAGAGCGTGACGCGCAACAGCCTGGCCGATCCCGGCATTCTCGGCATCAACGCCGGAGCCGGCATGGCCGTCGTCTTGTTCATGCTCGTCTTCCAGGACCTGATCGGCTCCTCCGGAACGCTCGGCATCATGCTCATGCCCCTCTTCGGCGTGGCGGGAGGCATGGCTGCGGCGCTCACGATCTTCTCCCTGGCACGCTCCAAAGGAAGCCTGGATCCGCAGAGGCTGATCCTCGTCGGCATCGCGGTCACGACCGGCTTCGGGGCGGTGACGCTGTACGCTTCCTTGAAAATGAATCCGAGCGACTTCGAACGCGCCGCCATGTGGCTGTCCGGCAACCTGAACGCAGCCAACTGGACGTATATCCTCTCCGCGCTTCCATGGGTCGCCATCCTGATTCCGGTTCTATGGAGCAAAGCCCGGCTGCTCGATCTGCTCCGCCTCGGCGACGACTCGCTGGCCAGCCTGGGCATCTCTCTGGGCCGCGAGCGCGGCAGGCTGCTGCTCGCCAGCGTCGGGCTTGTGGCCGCAAGCGTAGCCGTATCGGGAAGCATCGCTTTTGTCGGCCTCATCGCTCCCCATATGGCTTCCCGGCTGATCGGGATGTCCCATAGGCGGATCGTGCCGGTCAGCTCCCTCATCGGCTGCGCGATGGTGCTTGCCGGTGACTTCGTCGGCCGCACCGTATTTTCCCCGTCCCAGCTTCCCGTGGGCATCGTCATCTCGATCATCGGGGCGCCCTATTTCGTCTGGCTGCTCGCCAAGCAGCGCAGGCATGGATAAGAGAGGAATTGACCGCCATGACTACAATTGAAGCGAACGGCCGCAAGCTCGAAATCTATCTGCCGCCCTCCTACGGCCATACGGATCAGCGTTATCCCGTCGTCTACCTGCAGGACGGAGGATCGCTTGCGGCATGCTGCTGGAATCTCCTCGACAAGCTTCAGCGCGAAAAATCGCTGCCCGAGCTTATTCTCGCAGGCGTTCCGTCGCCGGACAGGAATGGCGAATATACGCCATGGCCGGCTGCAGCCGTGTCTCCCGGCCGGCCGGACTTCGGCGGCGGCGGGCGCGCCTATGTGGACGAGCTGGCCGATGTGATCAAGCCGGCCGTCGATCGCGCGCTGCGGACCAAGCCGGAACGGGAGCATACCGCCGTGGCGGGAGGCTCGCTCGGCGGCCTGATCTCGCTGTTCGCCGCCTTATGGCGCCCCGACCGGTTCGGAGCCGCCGGGCTGCTCTCCCCTTCCCTCTGGTTCGATGGAGTCATGGCAAGCATCCGCACCGGCGCGACGCCGGATTCCGCTCTTCGGCTGTATGTCAGCGTAGGCAGCTGCGAAGGCCGGTTCAAAGCCAACAGGCAGCGCGATATGGTGCCCTTCGTGCTTGAAGCTTGCCGAATATGGGAGAGCGGCGGCTTTCCCGGCGAGCAGCTGCGGCTGCATGTGGAGGAAGGCGCCACGCATGACCTGCTGTTCATGGCCCGGCAGCTGCCGGATGCCCTGCGGCATCTATTCGCCGGCAGCGCCGCCGACGAGCCGCCGGGGACAGCTGCCTCTTCCAGCCCCGGCGAAGGAATGCTTCCGGCAGCAAGTCTCGCGGGAAAGAAGGCCGGTGTGCATCCGCGGGCCTCCGATGCGGAAGCCTCGGCCTCTCGCCCGAACATGGACCGTGAAGACGGCCGCTACCGCGTGTCCGGCACGGAATCGTTCCTCATGCGAAGCCGCCATACCGGGCAGGAATATGAAATCTATGTGCATGTTCCGGGCAAGCCCGCTCCCCCAGCCGGATACCCGGTTCTCTATGCGGTGGACGGCAACGCCTACTTCGGCACCCTGGCCGAAGCGATGCGGCTCCAGACCCGCCATCCGCGCGGCCTTCCTCCCGGGATGATCGTCGCGATCGGATACCGCTCGGACGAGCCGTTCGTCACCGGCCGCCGGTTCGTCGACCTCACGATTCCGGCCGAGCTGGACGGGGTCCGTCCCGACGGCTCCGCCTGGCCGGACAATGGAGGTGCGGATCCTTTTCTCGACTTCATCTCTCTCGAGCTCATGCCGGAGATCCATCGCCGCTACCCGGCGGATCGCAGCCGCCAGTCGCTGTTCGGCCATTCGCTCGGCGGCTTCTTCACCCTGTATGCGATGATCTCCAGGCCGGGCCTGTTCAGCTCCTACGTCGCCGGCAGCCCGTCCGTCTGGTGGAAGGAGCAGGCGCTGCTCAAGCTGCTGCCCGATCTGGAGGCCAGGCTTTCCGGCGGCACGCAGCAAGCGAGGCTGCTGATCGCCGTCGGCAGCGCCGAGAAGCCGTTCATGCTGCAGGATGCCCGCGATTTGTACCGGCGGCTGCAGCCTCACGAGGGACATGGATTCCAGGTCCGCTACCTCGAGTTTCCCGATGAAGGGCATGTGTCGGTGCTGCATCCCCTGATCAGCCCGATGCTGCGGTTCCTGTTCGCCGATGATTAGAACTTTTTTCTCTCAACCACTTGATAACAATTATCATTATTGGTTATTATAGTAGAAGAGCATAACGAAAAGGACAGCCGCTGCAACGGCTGCCCCAAAAGATTCATATGCGTGATTACAGTTTCGGTTCGAACGTCTTGCAATCCGTCTCTTCGGATTGGCTGGCTTGTCCACGGTGGCTGACCACGTAGATCGACGAAGCGCTGCATTTGTTGCCGTCGGCCCAGTTCTTGCAGGAGTTCACTTCGCACAGAACGTCTTTTGCCATGATGATTCACCTCCATGGTTGAATTGTCAGGGTGTACAATCCCTTTACCTCAAACAGCCTGATATGAATCGATTCCAGCGATTCTTCGGGCTTATTTGCGTCCTCATACACGTACACCTACTGCCATGATACCCCTTTTCCATAGAGTCCGCAATGCAAGTCTACAAATTTTCCGGAGAGTTGAACGGCCCGTTTATGGTATTCTCAAAGTAACGAGTGTTCAGACAGGAGAACAGAGAATGGAGCTGCTTGATTTCGAGGAATTGAAACGATATTACCAAGCCATAGGGCTGGATTCCTCCGTTATACCCGATTTCAAGGACCGGCTTGCTGTCGACGCCCTGCGTCAAAGGAAATCCGATTACGCCGATGTGCTCGAGGTGTCGCTTGATCTGGCCGAACGGTTCCTCGGCTTGCTGCCGCAGGACCCGATGCTGGTCGCCGTCTCCGACGGGGAGGGCCATGTGCTCGGCTTCGGCGGCAATCCGGCCATGATCGGCTCGCTTCACGAGTTCAATATTGCCGAAGGCGTCCGTTACGGGGAGGAGGCCGCCATCAGCTCCATCACGCTGTGCCTGGAGCGCAACGAGCCCGTGCAGGTGATCGGAGCCGAGCATTATCATCTTCCGCTCCAGCAGATGGCCTGCTATACGGCGCCTCTGCCGGATCCGGAAGGCTCGGGCAGGATATACGCCACCATCTCGATCATGACCGTAGCCGACAACGCCCATCCCCAGCTGCTCGCCCTGCTCGGCACGATGGCCGATTCCATCGAGAGGGAGCTGTTGCTGCGCAAGCGGAACACCCAGCAGCAGATTCTGACGCAGGCGCTGCTGGAAACAAGCCACTTCGGCGTGGTCCTCACGGATGAGCGCGGAACGATCCTGACCTTGAACGACTCCGTGTCCCGCATGCTCAGCCTCGCAGACAAGCGGGAAGGCCTCGATGTCCGCAGCCTGCCCGTCGTCGGCCCCTGCTTCCGCCGGCTTCTGGACGAAGGCGGCGATCACATCGTAGGACTCGAGCTCTCGGACAAGCGCTTCAGCGTCCAGAAGCACTTCATCCTCGACATCGTTCCCGTCGTAGACGGCGACGGGCGGCTGATCCGTACGGCGGGCACGCTGCGGGAGACGACGGAAATGAAGCGGGCCGAGGAGCAGCTCCGCCACAACGAGAAGCTCGTGTTTGCCGGCCAGCTGGCCGTCGGCATCGCGCATGAAATCCGCAATCCGCTCACCGCGATCAAGGGCATGCTGCAGTTCACCTCGAGCCAGCTTGATCCCGCCCATTATTCCCTGCTCATGAGCGAGATCGAGCGGATCAACCTCATCACGGACGACTTTCTCGTCCTCGGCAGGCCGAAAACGCGCCCGCTCGCTATCCGGGAATGCTCCGGCCTGCTGGAGGAGACGCTTCAAATGTTCGAATTCCAATGCCGCCTCGAGAACATCTCGATAAGGCGCGAATACATAAGCTCCGGGCTGCTGCTCTGCGAGTGCGACCAGATGAAGCAGGTGTTCCTCAACGTGCTTCGCAACGCCTCCGAAGCCATGCCGCGCGGCGGGGAAATCTCGATCACGCTGGAGGCTGCCGACGGCCGCCAGACCATCTCGATCTCGGATACCGGAGCAGGCATCGATGCGGAAGGGCTCAAACGGGCGGGCGAGCCGTTCCATACGACCAAGCCGGGCGGCAACGGCCTTGGTCTCATGATCGTCAAGCGCATCATGGCCGCGCATGAAGGCAGCTTTGCCATCGACAGCATCGCGGGAGAAGGCACGGTCGTCACGCTGGAGCTTCCGCTTGCCGGCAGCGGCCGGCAGCCGATGCTCGATTGAAACGGAAAAAGGGTCGCGGAATGATTCCGCGACCCTTTTTTTCATCATCCGCATTATTCTCCAGCCTGCAGAAGCCTACATCAAGGAAGCGCGAGCTTCCCCATGACGGTCGGGCGCGATGCCCCCGTCGCGCTCGGCAGGTTGTTGGCCTGGCCGAGCAGGAAATCATGCCCGAGCAGGGCGAAGATGACGGCTTCCTTGGCGTCGTCCGGAATGCCCAGGGCGCTCGAGGTCGTTACCGACAGCTCGGGGAGCAGCCCGGCCAGCATATCCAGCAGCGTCGCGTTGTGGGCCCCGCCGCCGCTGACGACCAGCTCGTGAACCGGGCAGCGCGGCAGCACGAGCTGCCGGCAGGCGTCCGCGATGGATCGGGCGGTCAGAGCCGTAGCCGTCGCGACGATATCCTCGGGGCCAAGGCCGCGATCAGCGGCCCGCTCCAGGAAGCTGTCGGCGTAAGCGGCGCCGAACAGCTCCCGGCCGGTCGACTTCGGCGGCGGCATGCGGAAGTACGGATGCTCCAGCAGCTCGGCCAGCAGCCCGGCGTCCGGCTTGCCGCGCGCCGCCATGGCCCCTCCCGCGTCGTAGCCGGCCGCGCCGCCGGTGAGGCGATGCACCGCTGCATCGATGACCATATTGCCCGGCCCGGTATCGAAGGCGAACACATCCTGCGGTCCGGCTCCGGCAGGAAGCGCCGTGCAATTGCCGATGCCGCCTATGTTCTGCAGCAGCCGGCCGCGGTCGGGATGGCGAAGCAGCACAAGATCGCCGTAAGGGACAAGCGGCGCGCCCTGGCCGCCGACGGCGAGGTCGGCAGGTCGGAAATCGCCGACCGCGAGCACTCCCGTGAGCTTCGCAAGCACCGACAGATCGCCGATCTGCAGCGTCGACCTCGACAGATGGGGCTTGCCGGCGGGCGGCTCCGGCATATGCCACACCGTCTGTCCGTGCGAGCTGACGAAGTCCACCTCCGACATGGAGAGCCCGGCATCCCGCACCGCCTCCAGAACGGCGGCCGCGAACAGCTCCGCCATATAGACGTTCATGCCGCACAGGCTCTCCACATCGGAAGCCCCGGGATCGCACAGCTTGCGGAGGCTTTCCCGAAGAGGCTCCCCGTACGCGCGGGTATGGAAATGAAGCAGCTCGGCGCGGGCGTCCAAGCCGCTGCCCTCAAGCCGAACGACGGCCGCATCCACGCCGTCGAGCGAAGTGCCCGACATCAGTCCGACGCCGATCGCGTACGGACGGGGAGGCGTCCAGGCCATCATCGGCCTTCCCCTCCCCTGGCGGACTCCAGCCTGCATCGTCTGGACTCCAGCGCCAGCAGCACCGCTCCGTAAGCGGCGTCCCGCTTGGGCTCGACGCATCGGAGCCGCGGCAGCCGCGCGGACAGCTCCGCCCGGAAGGCCTCCCTCACGTAGGAGCTGCGCTCCAGCACGCTTCCAAGCAGGGCGATCTCGCCGTCCTCCATATCGAGCGCGGATGCGACCGCCGGCACAAGCTCTGCCAGCGCAGCTCCGCTATCCGCGGCGAGCCGCAGGGCGGCAGCATCTCCCGCATCGCATGCCTCGCCGAGAAGCGGCGAGAGCGCGGCGATATCCGCCTTGCTTCGGCCCAGCGCATAGACGTAGCCGACCAGCTCCGGCACCGAGCCGATTCCGAGCGCTCCGTAGACGAGCTCCGTCAGCGCGGTCGGCCCGATCCGGCCGTCGGCTGCGCGCACGACAGACGTCAGCAGCCCGCGGCCGATGCTGTAGCCGCTGCCCTCGTCGTCGATCAGATGGCCGAAGCCGCCGGCGCGATGGGCCGCTCCGCCATGGCTGCGGCCATAACAGATCGAGCCGGTGCCGGCGATCAGCACGATGCCGTGCAGCCGGCCGTGCGCGCCGGCCAGCGCCGTTTCATGATCGCCGGCGAGCGTCAGCGCGCCGCCGTAGCCGCCGGCACGGAGGGCGGCCTGCAGACGCCCTCCGACCGAGGGGTTGCTCACCCCGGCCGCTCCGATGCACAGGTCGGTGACGGCGTCCAGCGAGCCGCAGGCCGTCTCCAGCCCTCGGCAGATTTCCCGGATCGAGGCTTCGACCCGCTGTTCGTCATGGCCATTGTAATTGAGCGGTCCCGCAGGGAAGGAATGAATGACCTCGCCCCTCCCGTCCGCCACCGCCACGGCCGTCTTGGTGCCGCCTCCGTCCAGTCCCGCCACATAGCTCATGCTGATTCCCCCAAGCTTCAAGTCTGCGCAATCGCCGCGATGCGGTCCGGCTGCCTATTCGTACAAATGATACGCCTTCTTGCGCTCCGCGAACAGACGACTCTCGTCTGCGAACCTTTCCAATAAAGCGTCCGGACTTTCCGTCCGGTACCCCTCGTCGCCGCCGAGCAGGTCGATGAACGGCCTCCCGCCCTTGCGGTAAGGAGCGAGGTATTCAAAGGCCGGGAACAGCTCCCTGACCTTGAACAGCAGCCGTACGCCTGTCTCCACCGGACGCAGCGCCCTCTCGTCCAGCACATGCGCATATACGCCGCCGCATAGGGAGCCCTGGTGCTTGGACATATATGGATTGAAGTGCACCGGGCGGAAATGCACCCCGGGCAGCTTCAAGCGGTTCATTTCCTTGGCAAGGACTTCGCCGTCCACGAAGGGAGCCCCGATCGTTTCAAAAGGCGCCGTCGTGCCTCTGCCTTCCGACAGATTCGTCCCCTCGAACAGGCATGTTCCGGGATAGAGCAGCGCGGTATGGAACCTCGGAATGCCCATGGAAGGCGGAATCCATGGACGTCCCGTCTCCGGGAACAGCATGCCGCGCTTCCAGCCCCGGCATTCCGCCACATGAAGCTCGGCGTTCCAGCCGCGCTCCGCATTGGCCATCGAGGCGACCTCCCCGGCCGTCAAGCCGTAACGGACGGCCAAAGGATACCCGCCGACGAAGGAGCTGAACTCCTCCCTCCGCACATTGCCCTCGACCGTCGCGCCGTCCAGCGGATTGATCCGGTCCAGCACGACGAAGGGAACGCCCGCGACGGCGCAATCCTCCAGCGCGTACAGCATCGTATAGATGAACGTATAGTAGCGCGTGCCTACATCCTGTATATCGTACACGACGATATCGACCTCGCGCAGCATCTCCTCGGTCAGCCTTTTGGAATCCTTGCGATAGAGGCTGTAGACCGGAACCCCCGTCTGAGGGTCGACATAGGCATCCACCAGATCGCCGGCGCCGAGATTCCCGCGCACCCCATGCTCCGGG
Source organism: Paenibacillus sp. RUD330 (assembly GCF_002243345.2). Lineage (NCBI taxonomy): Bacteria > Bacillati > Bacillota > Bacilli > Caryophanales > Paenibacillaceae > Paenibacillus > Paenibacillus sp. RUD330. The sequence goes on along the minus strand of NZ_CP022655.2, from coordinate 208,964 downwards.
GAGAAAAGGGCGGCAAGACCGTACCGCTCATGCAGCAGATCGATCGTGGAGCGGAATTCCGCATCGAGCCCGGTCGGAGCCGTGATCAGGCCGATGCGCTTGCCGCGCAGCAGGCTGTCATAATCCGAGATCCGGTCGATGCCGTTCTGAATGAGAGTCATCCCTGCCTCCTTCTGCGGAAGACGCCGGGGTTCTCCCGCCTTCCGCTATCCGGCCGAAGCCGTTCGGTATTTTCCCTGGCAACCGCTTACAGCTCGGATTGGCGCAGACGCATCGTCTCCGGCGGAATCATGAACGTCTCCGCGTATTCCTTGCGGGCTTCGAGACCGCGCACGCGCGCCAGGCTCTTGTAGTAGTCCATATAATTGAACGACTTGCTGCCGGTGACGAACCAATGGGTGGACAGCGCCTCGATCCAGAGATCGAACGCCGCCTGGTCGAAGTCGACATAGACGTAGGGGACGTAGCCGACTGCGTCCTCCCAGTTCTCCCCGTAGTAGAGCTTGCCGGCAAAATGGGCCGGATGCTCCCGCTCCATCGCCTTCAGCCCGGCGAAAAACCGCGCGTCATTGACGATCCGGTGCGTCGTGGCATGGTCCTTGTGCATGCTGTTGCAGTGATGGGTGATGATGATGTTCGGCTTCACCTCGCGGATGACATCGCAGACGCGCAGGCGGATCGCCTCGTCGTCGGGAATCTCTCCGTCGGGAATCTCGAACACTCTCGCTTCGCCGCCGAGCATGCCGGCGAACGTATGGGCTTCGCGGATTTTCTGCTCGCGGTAATCGTTCACATCTTGGCCCTCGGGCACGCCTCGCTCGCCTGCGGTCAGCGCCAGCGTCGCGATGCGGTCGCCCTTCAGGCAATGGCTGGCGAGCACGCCGCCCGCCACCAGCTCGACGTCGCCTACATGCGCGCCGATCCCAAGAATCGTCAAAGGCTTTCTCTCGCTCATGTTCAGAGCTCCTTTCTCATGACGGCGAATTCCTTCACCGTCCGGAAACCGGCTTTTTCGTAGATGCGCAAAGCGGGGTTGCCGCTTCCGGTGTACAAGGACATGTAGTCCGCGCCGGCGGAGCGGAACGCTTCGCAGAGGCGGAAGAACAGGATCGTGCCGAGTCCATGGCCTTCATGGCTGGGCTCGACCCCGATGCCGGCGAAGTAGCCGCGCCCGGAGTCCTCGCGGATGACCGGCCCGGCAAAGCCTGCCGCCCGCCCTTCGTGGGCAGCGAGCAGCACCGGCACGCCCGAAGCGGCCGCGGAAGCGATCTCCTGCTTCCACAGCGGATTGCCGAGCGCCTCCAGCATCTCGGCCAGTCCGGCATGACGCGCCGCATCGAGCCGCTCCACCCGATAGCCGGCGGATGCGGCCCGCTCTTCCTTGGCCCGGATTTCATCCGGCACGGAGAAATCGCCCAGAGGCAGATACATGGCCCTCTGAAGGGCCCGTTCGGCATAACCGCGCTCCAGGAGCAGGCGGTGAAGGGCGCTTCCCGCCGGAACGCCGGGAGCGTTGTTGTGCTCATGTCCCGGCGTATCCGGGATGTACCAGGCCAGCCTCATCGGATTGAAGAAGAGGACCTCCGCCTGTTTCTTGCCCAGCTCGCGGAACCTGCGCTCCAGCTCATCCAGCAGCCGGCCCCTGGCGGCATCCGCCTCCGGGCCGCTGCGGACGACGACGCAGGTGATGTAACCGGCGACGTCGCCGAGCGGCAGCCCGCCGCCCGTGCAGCCGACGGCAAACCCGTCGACCCGGCCTTCCTTCAGCATGACGAAGGCCGTCCCCGCATCAAAGCTCGGATGCCCAGTCATGGAGGACCGGAGCCGCTCGGCGCTCATTTCCTTATAGCCGTCGCGCACGGCTTCCTCGTTCCAGAGCGCGACCGCTTCCTCTTCATAACGGTTGTCCCATGCGGCAATCTTGATGCTGTCCGCCTCCTTTGCCGGCCGCCCGGCCGGCATCGCTTCAGCCCGGCGGGATTGCTCCCGCAGGCCGGCTCGTCAGCCTTTTACGGCTCCGACAGTGACGCCTTCCAGGAAGTAGCGCTGCAGGCTGAAGAACAGGATGAACATCGGCAGCGCCGATACGGTCGCGCCCGCCATCATCGGGGCGAAATACGTCGTATTGGCGAAGCGGAAGTTCTTGAGTCCGACCTGGATCGTCTGCATGTCCATCGTGTTGGTCACGAGGAACGGCCAGAAGAACGTATTCCACGCCTCCATGAACGTAAGGATGGCCATGACGGCCATGACGGTTTTGGACAGCGGCATGACGATGCGGGTGAGGATCTGCCACTGGCTGCAGCCCTCCACCTTGGCGCTCTCCAGAATTTCCTTCGGTATGGAGCCCATGAACTGCTTGGCCAGGAAGATGTTGTAGACGGTGACCAGGCTCGGCGCGATCAGCGCCGTATACGAGTTGGAGATGTTGAAGACGTTGACGATGAGGATGTACAGCGGAACCTGCGTCACCTGGTACGGAATCATCATGGCGACGAGCAGGACGCCGAACAGGACCTTGCTGCCCCGGAAGCGGATCTTGGCGAAGGCGTAGCCCGCCATCGTGGCGAACACGACGTTGGACACCATCGTCACGGTCGCGACGAGCAGGGAGTTGGCCAGCCAACGGTACGAGTACTCGCTGTAATCGAAGAAGAACTTGTAGGAATCGAGCGTGATCTTCTCCGGCCACAGGGAATAGCTGACCGCCCCCGCCTCCACCGGATCTCCGAAGGAGGAGATGAACATGAAGTAGATCGGGAACAGCGTCGCCAGCGCGAACAGCAGAAGGAGGAAGATGATGACGGCATTGCGCAGGTTGCGCAGCATCGTGTTGCCTAAGTGAGTGTTGTATAAGCCCATGTCCCGGCCTCCTTCCGCTTAATATTCCACGTCTTTGCCCAGGAACTTGAACTGGACAAAAGCCATGACGGCGATGACCAGCGCGAGCACGAGCGATTGCGCCGCGGCATTGCCGAATTCGAAGTATTTGAATGCCGTGTCGAAGATCAGCAGGCCGACCATCGTCGTGGAATGGTCCGGTCCGCCGCCGGTCATCAGGTAGGCGTTCTGGAACACCTGGAACGAGCCGATGACTCCGGTCACGAGCAGAAACAGCGTGGTTGGCTTGAGGCAGGGCAGGACGATATGCCACATCTTCTGCAGAAACGAGGCTCCGTCGATATCGGCCGCTTCATAATAGCTGTTGTCGATGCCGAGCAGGGCGGCGACGTAGATGATGATGCTCGTTCCGTGGCTGGACAGCCAGGACATGAGCACGAGGGAGAACATGGAGGTCGCGCTTGCGCCGAGCCAGTTCTGGTTGCTGATGCCGAAAAAGCCGATCAGCTGGTTCAGGATGCCCGACTGCAGCGGATCGAAGATCCACAGCCATACGACGGACAGGGCGACGCCGGAGGCGACCGCCGGAAGATAGTAGATGGCTTTGAAGCTGGTCTGCATCCATTTCTTGAGCGGCATGATGAGAATCGCCACGCCGAAGCTGAGCATCAGCGCGACCGGGACGGTAAGCACCGTGTAGAGCACGGTATTGCCCATCGACTTCCAGAACAGGTCGCTCTTGAAGACGGAGACATAATTGTCGAGGCCGACATACGACGAGCCGAGCGGCTTGTAGTCCTGGAAGCTGATGATGAAGGCACTGACGACAGGGTAGGCCGTGAACATGGCGTAGACGACCAGAGCGACGGCGATGAAGGCGTAGGCCCAGGCTCCGTCCCCTTTGTTCAAGCGGTATTTGGTCTTGATGGTTGAAGCTTCTCGTGCCATGATGCAGGACTCCTTTCCGCTTCCGCTGGTAGGCTTCCAAGCAGATCGACTTGGCCGCCTTGACCGGCGGGCGTTCGCTTGCCTGGAGTAGAGGGATAAAGCTTGCGCTTGTCATTCTTTCCGATCCGATAAAAGAGATCGGATAGCCGCTTGTGGCGGCTATCCGAGGCGGCGGCTATCGAGCAAGGGGCTAATCCTGTACGACTCCGTCCGCGCCGAACGTGTCGATGGCGGCCTTTTTCACGTCCTCGTACATTTTTTCCGGCGTCGTTTCGCCCGCGAGCAGCGCTTGCAGCTTCGGCACGATGACTTCCGTCTCCAGCTTGATCGCCTTGGCGCCCAGCTCGGCCGGGATGTCCGGACGGGCCGGAGCGGCCGTCGACAGCAGATGCTCTACCGCCGCCTTGTTTTCCGGGCTCTGCTTGCTTTCCATGCCTTCGGCAGCCTTGCGCGAGCTCTTCGTGATCGGCGCGGAGAACAGCTCGCCGTTGGTCGTTGCGGCAACCTGGCCGCTGGCCAGGAAGTAAGCCGCCTTGGCGACGTTCGCCTTATGCTCGGCCGTCGGCTCTTTCTTGCCGCGGAACGTGACATAGCCGTCGACGATGGAGTTCGCTACGGCCGGCTGGCCTGCGAAGGAAGGAACCGGAAGCACGACGTAGTCGGTCTTGATGCTGTCCTTGACGGCGCTGCCGTCGTTCTTGTCGATCTTCTCGTTGTTCAGGCGCGACGAGTTCTCGAAGACGGCCATGCCTTTGCCTGTAATCATCGTCTGGCCGGTCAGGAACATGTTCCAGCGCTTGCCGGCGTCGATGGAGCTGAGCTCCTTGGGCATCGAGCCGTCGTCGATCATCTGGCGGATGTTCGTGAGCAGCGTCAGATAGTTCTTGCTGGTATAGGCATATTTGAGATCCTTGTCGAAGGCGGCGGGCATGCCGGCGTTCTTGACGAGAATACCGAGGTAGTCCTTGGAAGTCACGCCCGCGGTGGCGAATACGAAGCCGTAGCGCTTCGTCGCATTGCCTTCCTTCACGACGCCCTTCTTGATCGCCTCGCGGAACTCGTCGAACGTCCAGCCGTTCTGCTGCACCTTCTTCCAGTCAATGCCGGCTTCCTCGAGGAACGGCTTGTTGCCGCCGATCGCGTGGACTTCCATGTAGGCCGGGAAGCCGTACAGGCCGTCGCCGTTGTACATATATTTCAGGGGACCTTCGTCGAAGTCGGCGATCATCTCCGGCGTCGCGGCGTCCTTGATGTCCATCACCATGCCCAGCGGAACGTATTTGGAAATGCCTTCCGAGCCCATGAAGGCGATATCCGGAGGGCTGCCGGCGTTCACCTGCGTATCCAGCTTCTGGGTCATGTCTTCCCAGCTTGCCGGCTCGATTTTCAGGGTCAGGTTCGGATACTGCTTGGTGAATTCGGCTTCCATCTGGTTGAAGTTGGCCTGGAAGTTGGCGGATACCGGAGGCAGAAGGGCTGTAATCGTGTCTTTCTTGGCGCTGGCGCCTTCCGAGCCGGTGTTGCCGGCTGCGGCGTTGCCGCCGTCATTGTTGCTTCCGCAGGCGGATACGACGCCGGCAGAGACGACGAGCGCGAGTGCGGTTGCGGCAAATCTTGATCTTTTTTTCATTTCAAGATCCTCCCTTTTAATGGTGAGCCAATTCTATAGGTTCGCATCCGGCCCTGAGCGGTTTAGTTGGCCTGTGCGCAGATACGTATCGCTGCCTTGAGGTTGCCGGAGCTGGCATCCAGCGCCGCCCTCGCCTCATCCGGCTCCAGGCCGGTCTTGATCATCATGATCGCAAGCTTGCTGTCCTTGGAAGCCCTTTCAAGAGCGCGTGCCGCGGTCGCCTCATCCGCCCCTGAAGCGTTCTGGATGATGCGCAGGGACCGGTCGTACAGCTTCTTGTTGCTCGCCTTCAGGTCGACCATCAGGTTGTTGTACGTCTTGCCCAGCTTCACCATCGTGCAGGTGCTGAGCATGTTGAGGACCAGCTTCTGCGCCGTTCCCGCCTTCAGCCTCGTAGAGCCGGAGATGACTTCGGAGCCGACGACCGGCGCGATGCAGATGTCGCACACTTCGCTGAGCCGCGTCCGCTTGTTGTTGACGACTCCAATGGCGGCCGCTCCGATCTCGCTGGCCCGACGGAGCGCTTCGATGACATAAGCGGCGCTGCCGCTGGCGGAAATGCCCACGACGACATCCTTGTCGGTGACGCCGATCCGGTCGATCGCCGCGCGGCCTTCGTCCCCGTCGTCCTCGCAGCCTTCCACCGCCGTCCGCAGCGCCTGGTCCCCTCCGGCTATATATCCTTGGATAAGCAGCGGATCAACGCCGAAGGTCGGCGGACATTCAGAGGCGTCAAGCACTCCAAGCCTTCCCGAGGTTCCGGCTCCGATGTAGAACATGCGGCCCCCGTTCGACAACGATTCGTAAATGACGTCCACAGCCTCGGATATAAGCGGAATCTCGGCCGCCACGGCCGCCGGCACTTTGGCATCTTCCCGGTTCATCAGCTGCAGCATCTGCTCGGTCGAGCATTCGTCGATGGACAGCGTATCGGGATTGATTCCCTCCGTCGTCAAGCTGGCAAGGTATTCATTCATCTTGATTCCCCTAACGTGATCTGGATCGCGGCGCCAAGGCGCCTGCGGATCGATTCGTTGATTGCGTCTTGCATCTCTAATATTAAGCATTCGCAAACGGGGTGGTCAATACATTTTGAAATAAATTTTTAAAATAAAACATTATGTTGATATTTTATATCAGATCTTGTCCAAAAAGATGATTTTCATGGGAGTTAAGTTAACATAAATTCCGGCTTTCCGCATCCCACAAAAACAGGGCATCCGGGACTTCATGCCCGAATGCCCTGTTTATGGAAGGTCGGAATGCATAATCCCCGCTATCTCCTGCGTTTGCTGGCGATGATGTTGTGGCTCCGGGAGAGGTAATGCTTCACCTGCTGGTAGTCCGCGCTCGCCACACCGGCGAAAAGCATGTCGATGACGGTCAGCATGGCGATCCGGGAGCCCATCGCTCCGCTGCGGATGGTGATCTCCGGCGTGGAGATGCTGAGCAGCAGGTCGGCTTTCTCGGACAGCTCGCTCTTGCCGTACTTGGTGATGGCGATCGTCAGCGCGCCGCTCTTGCAGGCGATGTCGAGGGAGTCCAGAATCTCCTCGGTATTGCCCGAGTTCGAGATGAAGATCGCCACGTCGCCCTCGCGCAGCAGCGTCGCGGCCGTCAGCTGGCTGTGGCCGTCCAGATAGGCGTGGCAGTTCTTGTTGATGCGCGTGAACTTCTGCTCCGCATCCTCGCATACGAGCCCCGATGCGCCGATGCCGAACAGGAACATGCGGCTGCAGGTGCGCAGCTCCTGGACCGCGCGCGCCACGGCATCCCGGTCGAGCAGGCTGAGCGTGTCCTCGATCGACATCATGTTGTTGCGGCCGATATTGGAGATGATCGTCTGCAGGTCGTCTCCCGGCTGGATGTCGGTATACTGCTCCTCGCCGGTCTCTTCCTTGTAGCCGAGCGCGGCCGATATGCTCACGATGAAGCTGCGGTAGCCGCTGAACCCCATTGTCTTGCAAAAGCGCAGGACGGACGCGTCGCTGGTGCGGCTTCCCTGAGCAAGGTTCTTGATGGACAGATGCGGAATCTCGTCCTTGTTCTCCAAAATATACTCTGCTACCATGCGCTCGACAGGAGTCAAGCTGTCTTTCCGCTCACGGATTTTGATGAGAACGCTGTCGTTGATTGCCATAGGCCGCCTCCTGCCGTTTCCGGGTGAAATAAGATGTATGAAGTGCGCAGCATTCTTTTTATTCTCTACTTGAAAGCGGCCCTTTGCCGTCGCCGCTCGAGAGGACGATCCGTATTGCTCGGCTGCCGCTTGGCTGGCGATGAAATCCGCTTGTTCAGCGCCATTATCGTATACGCTCCCGGTGCGAAAAACAAGGGTTGTCCGAGCAAAACGGCTTGAATCTCTCTTCGGGCCGCTGAAGGCTCGCGCGGAATAGAGAAGTCTCGATCCATGATGGCGATATAGAGGAATCCAGCTGTCGTCATCCAGATACTAAAATTTTATTTTAATTATTTATATACCATTCGAATAAAAATTTCAATTTTTCATTCCCGTACCGGAAAACCTGTGCTAGAATAGCCCACATAGCGGAAAGGCCCCTGCAAAACGGCTTCGCCCGCTTGGCGGCGGAGATCGATATCCGCTCGCGCGGACAAACGGCAAGCCGCATTTCTCAGCGTCCGGTTGGACCAGCAAAGGCTAAAGGAGATGGAATACGGGATGAAAATCGCCATTATCGGAGCCGGCAGCACGTACACGCCCGAACTGATCGAGGGCATCATCAAGCGCAAGGACGGGCTGCCGCTCAGCGAGCTCGCGCTGATGGACATCGACGAGCGGAAGCTCGGCATCGTCGGGGGACTCAGCGGGCGCATGATCGAAGCGGCCGGCATGGATTGCCGCGTCGCGCTCACTCAGGATCTGGACGAAGCGCTGCGCGGAGCGGACTTCGTGCTCGGCCAGATCCGCGTCGGCAAGCTGCCGGCCCGCGTGCTGGATGAGCGCATACCGCTGAAGCACGGCATGATCGGCCAGGAAACCTGCGGCATCGGCGGCTTCTTCAAGGCGATGCGCACGATTCCGGTCCTGCTCGACATCGCCAGACGCATGGAGCAGCTGTGCCCGGATGCTTGGCTGATCAACTTCTCCAACCCCGCCGGCATCCTGACCGAAGCCATCCTTACCCATACGAAGGTGAAGATGCTCGGCCTCTGCAACGTTCCCTACAATATGTTCAAGAGCATCCGCGCTTCGATGGAGCTGCCCGACGCAAGCCTTACTTATGTGGGCCTTAACCATCTGAGCTGGATCACGGCCATCGAGCACGACGGCAAGGACTACCTGCAGGAAGCGCTGGACGTGGGCCTCAACAGCGAGACGATGAAGAACATCCCTTCCAGCGGCTTCAGCAAGGAGCTCGTGCAGCTCGTCGGCGCCATCCCTTCTTCTTATCTGGAATACTACTATTTCAAAAACAAGAAGCTGAAGCTTCTCATGGAAAGCCAGCAATCGCGCGGGGAGCGCTGCATGGAGATCGAGGAGGACCTGCTCGGCATGTATGCCGACGCCAAGCTCCATACGAAGCCGGAGCTGCTGGCTTCCCGCGGCGGGGCGAACTACTCCGAGGTGGCGATCAGCCTCGTCGACGCCATCTGGAACGACAAGCAGGAGATCCATGTGGTCAATCTGCTGAACAACGGCGCTCTAGGCTTCATGGAAGACGGCGACGCGGTGGAAATATCGGCTGTCATCGGCAAGGACGGAGCGAAGCCGGTTGCTCTGCCGGAGCTCGACAACGCCCATATCCGCGATTACATGGTGATGATCAAGGCCTACGAGCGCGAGACGGTCGCTGCCGCCGTGTCCGGCAGCGAGGAAGCGGCCATGCGCGCCCTCATGATGAACCCGCTCGTCGGCGATTACAACGCGGCCCGCGCCTGCTTCGACGAGCTGAAGGAAGCTCACCGGGAATATCTCCCGCAGTTCGCGTAAGGCGCCGAGGAGGACCATCACATGAAAAACGCATTCGTCATCGGCGTTGACGGCGGCAACAGCAAGACCGATTATTATTTGTTCGATCTGGACGGCAGGAAGATCGACTCCATCCGCTCCGGCACATGCAGCCACGAGCAGTTCAAGGACGGCTACATCAGCGCCAAGCGGGTCATGGGAGAGCAGCTCGGCCTGCTCCTCTCCCGCAACGGACTGCGCGCCGAGGATGCCGCGGCAGCCGCCTTCGGCCTGGCCGGAGCGGATATCGCCTCCCAGAAGGCCAGCCTGAACCGGATCATCGGGGAGCTCGGCTTCGCCCGCTTCGCGATGGACAACGACAGCTTCCTCGGAGTGAAGGCCGGCAGCGAATCCGGCAGCGGCGTCTGCTCCATCAACGGGTCGGGCGCCTGCACCGGCGGCATCTCGCCTTCCGGCCGGCGGCTGCAGATCGGCGGCGTCGGCAGCGAGCTGTCCGGCGACGAGGCCGGCGGCTACTACTTGGCGCGGCGCGCGCTGCGCATCGTCTACGACGCCTTCTTCCGGCTCGGCCAGCCGACCGCCATGACCGAGCCGGTCATGAGGCTGCTCGGCCTGGACGGCAAGGAACCGTACATCGAGCGCGTCGTCGAGGCGGCGACGTCCCGCTCCCTGCCTTACACGGAGCTGGTCACCGTGCTGCTCGAGGCCGCCGCGGCGGGAGACGAGGCGGCGTTCGCGGCGGTCGATCATTCCGCCCGCCAGATGGCCCTGTCCGCTGCAGGCTGCATCCGCGGGCTCGACTTCGGAGAGGAGCCGGTCGATATCGTCATGGCCGGCTCCGTCTGGGTCAAGGCGTCCTCTCCCATCATGCGGGACCGGTTCAGGCATCATGTCGGAAGCCTGTCCGGGCAGGAGTGCCGCTATGTCCTGCTCGAGGCTCCGCCTGCTGCCGGCGCCGTCCTCTGGGCGCTGGAACTGGCGCTCGGCAAGCCTGCGGAGAAGACGGTCCGGGAGCGGGTATTGAGCTCCGTGCAGTAGCGGGGGGTCCGCCCGGCTGCGGCACTACGCGCTCGTTGCCTCTGCCTGCTCACAGCGGTGCATAGATTTGTCCGATTCGTCAAACCGATAAAAAAGAGGCCATCCAGAAATTCCTGGACGGCCTCTTTTTAGGAGCACAAGCCGAATATGCGAAGCGGGCTGCGTCGCAGGGACGTTTTTTCGCATGTTATAAAACCGGCAAATAAGAACGGAATTGAAAGCGGCAAATCCGGGACAGCCGATGCCGGCATGCTGCGGCTGCTCTAGCCGCTTTGCCTCACCGGACGGGCTGAAGCCGCGAGCTCGATCTGCTTCTGGTGATGGCGGTCATGGTCGACGAATTCTCCCAGAACGTAGAGCAGAGAGTAAGGGCTGCCCGTATGCGGGCAGTGGGAGGCGCCGTTGACGGATACGGCCCGGAGCATCTCTCCTTCTCCGACGGAGCGCAGCAGGGCGCACAGCTCCATGCGCGTGTCGGCGAATTCCGCGAGCAGCTGTTCCTGCTTCACCCCGGACTCGGCATACTCGTAGGCTGACGAGTTGAACGCGTTGAACTCGGGAAAGATGATCGCCTCCCCCTTCAAGACCGTCGGCACCGTATAAATGATCAGATAACGGTCCCAGTTAAGCAAATGAGAGACAATCCCTGCAATCGTGGCCTTGCCCTCCGCAATCGGGCGATTCCAAGCCTGCTCGGCGACGTCAAGGCTGCGTGCCCATTTTGAAGCCGATTCGAATTCGTCTAGAACAGTTGAAATGTCGTTCATGAAGCAAAACTCCTTTAACCCGCAAACTTTATGTATGCCTTTATTCTAACACAGGAACATACGTTTGCCTAATTCTCGAGCGGCTTGAATGGAAAAATCCCCGGCACGGACCTGCCGTGCCAGGGAGAAACGGAAGCGCGCAAGCCGCGCGGATGCCGAAATCCGCCGGGCTGCCCCGGTTCTATGATGAAGCCCGCGTCCATCAGAGAGTCTACAACTCCCCATCGCCAATGTCAACACTATTCCTATGTACTTTGTCGGATTAAAGGTTGTTCCCTTTTTCAGCTGCAAGAGAGGCTCCTTCGCCCGCCCCAGCGGCGGATCGCTGTCGGAGTCCGCTTCGGTTCGCCAGGAAGATGCCGGCTAGAATGCATGCGCCTCCTGCATACAGCGCAGGCTGGATGGCTTCTCCCAGGATGAAGCGGCCGGACAGGACGCCGAAGAGCGGCGCGAGGAACAGGAACGAGCTCGTCTTGCCGGGATCGGGACTGCGGCTCAGCACATAGTACCACGCGGCGAACTGGACGATCGATCCCATGAAGACCAGGTAGAGCAGCACGACGATTGAAGCCGGGTTCAGATTCAGCCGGACCGGCTCGGCGAGCAGGCTGAGCGCAAGCAGCAGAACGCCGCCGAACAGCATCTGCCCCGCTGTCAGCACCCAGCTGTTGAATTCCGTTCCCCAAGCTTTGGCGAGCAGCGTGGCGGCCGCCCAGAACAGCGCCGCTCCGAGGCCCAGCCACGTCCCTTCGGCGGCATGCATGCGGAAGCCGCCCAGCGCGATGAACACGCCTGCGGCTCCGGTCAGCACTCCGAGCCATTGGGCGAGCCTGTATTTCCTCCCGAGCAATGCCGAGCCGAGCACGACGACGAGCAGCGGGTTGACGAAGGTCAGGATCGAGGTCTCCCCGGAAGGAATCGTCCGCATGCTGAGGAAGATGCAGCCCATGACCCCCGTCGTCTGGAACAGGCCGACCGCCGCAAGCTTGGCCCAGCCGGACAGCTTGCGGGGCAGCGGCATCCGCCGCACGAACGGCGCCATCAGCAGGCCTGCCAGGGTGAAGCGCATGCCGGCAAGCAGCAGAGGCGACGCGTAGTCCAGGCCGATCCTGCCGACCGAGAACGAGGAGCCCATGAGGAAGGTGGCGAGGACGACAAGCGCCCCGTACAGATAACGATTCATTGCCGTTTGCTCCTTTATGTTCCGGATGCCTTCATGGTAGCATGGGATGAATTCGTCCGTCGTCGAACGATGCATGCAAAAGGAGAGAGGAACAGAACATGGACAGCAAACGGCTTCCCGACATGATTGCGATCGCCGCTCTGATCGGAGACGCTTCCCGCATGGCGATGCTGATGAGCCTGATCGGAGGAAAATCGCTGCCCGCCGGAGAGCTCGCCCAGGCGGCGCGCGTATCGAAGGCGACGGCCAGCTCGCATCTGGCCAAGCTCGTGGAGGGCGGGCTGCTGCGGCAGGAAGCCGCCGGACGCCATCGTTATTACCGGCTTGCCGGACCGGAGGTCGGCCAGGCGCTGGAGGCCATGCTTGTCATCGCGCCGGCCAAGGCCGTGAAGTCGCTGCGCGAATCGGACGAGCAGAGGCATATGCGCCATGCCCGCACCTGCTACGATCATCTCGCCGGCAAGGTAGGGGTCGCGCTGACCGACCGTCTGCTCGCCCTCGGCTTCCTCTCCGATTGCGGTCCGGATTACGCGCTCGCCGAAGCGGGCCGGGAGAAGCTGCTGGAGCTTGGAGTCGCAGTCGACGCCCCCTCAGGCCAGCGCCGCCATTATGCCCGGAAATGCCTGGATTGGAGCGAAAGGCGCCATCACTTGGCGGGAAGCCTCGGCGCCGCCATCGCTTCGAGGCTGCTCGAGCTGGAATGGCTGGAGCGCATACCGGGAGGCCGCGCGGTTCGGGTGACCGAGGCAGGCAGACGCGGGCTTGCGGAGAGCCTCGGGTTGGAGGAGCTTGCGCAGCAGCCATAGCGGACGCCTTGCGAATGCCTTGCTCAACAGCCATTGCGGGCGCCTTGCGAGTGCCTTGCTCAACAGCCATTGCGGGCGCCTTGCGAGTGCTTGCGAGCGCCTATGCGAGATCTTTCGGATGCCATTTCGAGAGCCTTGCGGGTTTCTTTTCGAGTGCTTTTTCGAATGCCTTTGAGTACCTTATGAGTGCCTTGACACGAACACGCAGAAAATCCTTCCCGCTTTTTCCGACTCAAAAAGACGGCGCCGTCCGGGGCGCCGTCCTTCCTTTTTGAAGTTATATTCCGGCCGCCACGGCTCTCGCACCTGCGATGCGGGCCCGCACATGCCTCAGCATGGAAAGACGGTACCGGGTCCAGACAATTCGGAGCAGGCCGTACATCGCCGCGGAAACGAAGATGCTGTTGAGCATCGATCCGATCAGGAAATCAACGCCGATGCCGCTCAGCGCTCCTAGGCTGTCGGCCGTCTCCTCGTAGCTGATGTCCGCGGCGGGCTCGGAGAGAAGCTCGTCCAATTCAGGCTCGGCCGGGCGGGCGAACAGCTCTCTGGCCAGCTGTCCAGTAAGGTAGTTGGCGTAGAAGAGAAACGGCCACAGGAAGGTCCCGACGGAAGCCGCGAACAGCCCGGACACGGCATTGCCGCGGAACAGGCGAATCAAGCCGAGCGACAGCGGAAGCCCGATGCCGAAGGTCGGATACCAGCACGGAAGGAAGCCGAGAACGGCTCCAAGCGAGATCCGGTGGGAGCCTTGACGCTGCCGAAGCAAGCGAATGCCGTGATAGGCTGCATTTCGTTTCCAGCGACGGAGCCGCATCCAAATCCCTCCCGGGTCGGCCGCTATTCAGGGCGAAAGATTAATTCAGGCACAAAAAAAGAGTCCCGAATTTTTCCAAGACCTTATTCAACATCATAACAGAGCCCGCCGAAACAGTCTATATTTTGAGGGCTCAGCATGTCACCATTTCCTCCGTACCCAATCTAATCTACGGAGGCCATGCTAATGATTCCAATCCGCTTCGAGCCATTCCGCTCCGCCCCGCTCATTCGGGAAGCGATCGCCTGGACGCTCCTTCGCCAAAGGGCATTGTCCGAGGTCTACCTGACAACGCTGCCTTCCGGGGAAACTCGAATCGTCAAGTGGGGAGGCAAGGAAATGGCCGCCGAGCATGCCGTCTACCGCGACCTGGTTGCTCCGCTTCGTCCCCAAGCCCCCGCATCTTCGGCTCGTTCGAAACCGGCGACAGCGCCACGATAGTCATGGAGGACGTGGGCAAAGGCAATCTGGAGCTTGATCCCGCCCCCGCTGCGTTCCTCGAAGCCGCCAGGGAGCTGGCTCGGATCAGGCGCGCCGCAACCGCGAATCTTACGCGCGCCGCTTATCTCAAGCCGGATCACGGTCCCGGAAATGAAGCCGAAGAACGGCAGGAGCATGGTCCTGTCCCATCTCCTCCCACTCCGGCAATCCCATTCCGGAAGCCGCCGCCGACCACCCGAAGGCACCGGCCAACGCCGCCAATGTATCCTCGGCGACAGCCTCTTCCCTCTCCCAGATCTCCGCCAGCCCCGGCTTGTCGGGACCCTCTTGCTGGAGCGGAAGCCATTTGGACAGCTGCCCCTTCCTCTGGCGCCGCTGCCCCGTCATCCCGTTGTAGAGCTCCGGGTCGCTGATGAACAAGTCCGCTGCCCGCCCCTGCTCGAAGAGCCTCATCCGCAGCAGCTTGCCGTCCAGTACGGCATTGCTCACGGCGTATGTGCCGGCTCTTAGCGACAGCTGCGCCGTCATGCCGTCAAGCTCGTCCCAATCGCCAGCCTCGATTCCCTCGTCGTAGATCGTCAGCCACTTGCCGTTCCGATCCCAGGCTACGTGAATCGTGCGGCCGGCAGGGACCTCGCTGCGCTCGCAGTTCCTTCCGTCCATGATGGCGTCCAACGCCTCCTCGAGCTCGGCCAACGTCATGGCACGGGGTATCTCGAGCTTGATATTGCTGAACAAAGACCCCATTTCCTCATTCCTCTCCGAATCCTTCCGCTCATGCCGCGCCAATGCTACCGATGCCGGGCGTAGACATTCGCCTTGCTCAGCCCGCGTATGATTCCGGCTTCCTCCTCCGTCAGCTCCGGCACCTCGGAAGCGGCGATATTCTGCAGCAGCTGCTCCCGCGAGCTCGCGCCCGGAATGGCGGCGGCGACTGCAGGGTGGCTCAGCGAGTAGCGGATCGCCAGCTGGGTCAAGCCCCGCTGCGGCGCCGCCAGCCGTTCCAGCCCGCTCCGCAGCTCGCCAAGCTCCTCCAGGCTGTAATCCGCCAGCCCCTTGGCCGGCTGGCGGCCTGCGGCAAGCGCTCCGCTCGCGAGCGGACCGCGCGCGATGACGGAGATGCCTCGCTGCTCCAGAAGGGGCAGAACCTCTTCCTCGGCACGGCGGTCGACGATGCTGTACGGGTTCATCACACTGGCCATCGAGGAGCGTGCGGCATACTCCCGGATGACGTTGGGCCGGATCGAGGAAATGCCGTATTCCCGAATGACTCCCTCGCGCTTCAGCTGCTCGAACGCTTCGATCGTCTCGCCGATCGGATCGCCGATCGTCCCTCCGTGCAGCTGGTACAGATCGATATAGTCCGTGCCGAGCCTTCGCAGGCTGTCCTTCACGGCGGACAGGATATAGGCTTTGGACGGATCCCACGTCCAGCCCTCCTGTCCGGGGTAACGCCGGTTGCCGACCTTCGTGGCGACAATGACGCGGTCCCGGCGTCCTTTGATCGCCAGGCCGACCAGTTCCTCATTGCGCCCGGCATCGTACAGATCCGACGTGTCCAGCAGGTTGACGCCGAGCTCCAGCGCTTCATGGACGAGCGCGACCGCCTTGCCCTCCTCCGTGCCGAGCGACATGCAGCCGAGGCCGATTTCGCCGACGAGCAGACCGGATGAACCGATTCGGTTTTTCTTCATGTCCGTTTCCTCTCCCTTCACGCGCCTCAATAGGCCTCCAGCATACCATTCCAGCTCCAGCGCCGCACGCCTCCGCCATTCCCTCTGCATGAGCAAGGGCCAATAAGCTTCATTTTATGAAAAGATTCCGGTCTTGTCATCCTCGGTCCCAT
Organism: Paenibacillus sp. RUD330; assembly: GCF_002243345.2. Classification (NCBI taxonomy): domain Bacteria; kingdom Bacillati; phylum Bacillota; class Bacilli; order Caryophanales; family Paenibacillaceae; genus Paenibacillus; species Paenibacillus sp. RUD330. The sequence goes on along the minus strand of NZ_CP022655.2, from coordinate 192,716 downwards.
CCCGCCGCCGAACGGCTTCATGCAAAAAAGCATCCCTGGAGCGGGATGCCTTCATGCTATCGGTGGTTCTTCGGATCGAGCGCATCGCGCAGCGCGTCCCCGACAAAGTTGACGGCCAGCACCGCGAGGATGATCATAAGGCCCGGAGGGACCCACATCCACGGCTGGCTGGTCAGGACGGTGAGCGACTGGGCGCTTGCCAGCATATTGCCCCAGCTGGAGTCCGGCGGCTGGACGCCGAGCCCGAGGAAGCTGAGCGCCGCCTCGTCCAGAATGGCGCCGGCTACGCCGGAGGTAGAATAGATGAGGATCGGAGCGACTGTATTCGGCAGAATATGCCGCAGCAGGATGCGCGGGCGGCGGTAGCCGAGCGCGATGGCCGCCCGCGCGTAGTCCGTCTGCTTGATCGCCAGCACATTGCCTCTCACAAGCCTCGCCACCCCGGGCCATCCCAGGAAGCCGAGGATGAGGATGATGTTGGCGAGGCCCGGACCGACGATGCTGGCGACGACGAGGATGAGCATGATATACGGGAAGGCCATGAAGATGTCGGTCAGCCTCATGATGAAGCCGTCCACCCATTTGCCGAAATACCCCGATATGAGCCCCAGCGCCGTACCGATGACGGCCGAGATCGCCATCGCCCCGATGCCGACGGCGAGCGATACCCTCGCCGCATAGATCATGCGGCTCAGCTGGTCCCGCCCGATCGCATCGGTGCCGAGCGGATGCTTCCAGGACGGCGCTGCGCCGAACGCATCGGTCACAGCGGCCGGATCATACGGGGCGATGAGCGGCGCCAGGATGGCGCACAGCGCCATGAAGCCGATGACGAAGGCACCGGCCACGCCAAGCTTGTGCCGCTTGAAGCGGCGGATGAACATGCCGCGGGAGCCCGCTACGCCCTCATCTCCCCGCAGGTCGAGGCCCGCGTCGGCCGGGGGCATGGACGGCCTTCCGAAATACCGTTTGAGTGGATTCATGGCCCGTTATCCCCCTGATAGCTGTTGTTGATGCGAGGGTCGACAAGGGCGTACACGACGTCCGTAGCCAGATTGGCGGCGACGACGACGACCGCTGCGACCAGGTTGAGCCCCATCAGGGTGGAATAATCGCGGCTCATGATGGAGGACAGCGTCAGCTGTCCGATGCCGGGCCACGAGAAGATCTGCTCGATGACGACCGCGCCGCCGAACAGGAGCGGAATCTCCATGCCGACGACGGTCACGATCGGAATCAGGGCGTTTCTCATCGCATGGCGGTTGACGACCAGGAATTCCCGGAGCCCTTTTGCCCGCGCGGTCCGCAAATAATCCTGTCCCAGAATCTCCAGCATGCTGGAGCGCACATAGCGGATATTCCGCCCCGCGACATTGGCGGTGAGGACGAGAACCGGAAGAATGAGGTGCAGCAGCACGTCGCCGGCTCCCCCTTCTCCTCCAAGCACGGTCATGCCTCCGGAAGGCAGCAGCTTCAGCTGAATCGCGAACACATAGATAAGTCCGAGGCCAAGGAAGAAGTTCGGCACCGAAATGCCGAGAAAGGAACCGGTCGAAGCCAGGTAATCCAGCCTGGAATACTGCTTCGTCGCGCTCAGCACGCCAAGCGGAATGGCGGCGGCCAGTCCCAGGACGAGGGCGGTGCCCATCAGCAGCACCGTCGGCCCCAGCCGGTCCATGATCATATGCCCGACCGGCTCGTAGGTGATCAGGGAGTAGCCGAGATCGCCGTGAAGGACCAGATTTTTGAGCCATTGCCAATACTGGATATAAGCCGGATCGTTGAGCCCGAGCTCGATCCGCTTGGCTTCGAGGGCCGCGGCGGGAAGCTTGGGGCTGACGAGCATGTCGACGGGATTGCCCGGCGCCATCCTCATGATGATGAAGTTGATGACCGTCACGCCGAGCAGCACCGGCAGCGCAGTCAGAATGCGCCGCAGCACATAGTTAACCATTCCAAGCACCTCGAATCATAAGCGGTGAGTCCTTCAATCGACCACATCGGAGAAGAAGCAGGCCGCAGCGCGTCCGCCCTCTCCGATCAGCCTCGGTTCTTCCTCCCGGCATACCGCCTGGGCAAGCGGACAGCGCGTATGGAAGCGGCAGCCGCGCGGCGGATCGACGGGACTCGGCACGTCGCCCTGCAGCTCGATCCTCTCCCTGCCGCGGCGGCGCGGATCGGCGATGGGATAGGCGTCCAGCAGCGCCCTCGTATAGGGATGCTTGGGACGGCGGAACAGCTCCTGGGACGGGCCGATCTCGACGATCTTCCCCAGGTACATGACGGCGATCCGGTCGCTGGCATAACGGACAGCGCCGAGGCCGTGGGCAATGAACAGATAGGTCAGGTCGAACTCCCGCTGCAGCTCCTTGAACAGGTTCAGCACTTGCGCCTGGATGGAGACGTCCAGCGCCGAGACGGGCTCGTCGCAGACGATCAGCTTCGGTCTCAGCGCCAGCGCCCGGGCGATGCCGATCCGCTGCCGCTGGCCTCCGGAGAACTCATGGGGATAACGGCTCCCGCTGCTCCTCGGCAGCCCCACCGCTTCCAGCAGCCGGCCCACCTCGGCGGACCGGTCCTTGTCCGGCACGATCCGGTGCACCTTGAGCGGCTCCGCGAGCAGATCGCCGACCGTCATGCGCGGATTCAAGGACGAATAAGGATCCTGGAAGACGATCTGCAGCTCGGTCCGCAGCGGGATCATCTCGGCATAAGAGCTGGCCGCGACATCCTTGCCCCCGAACAGGATGCGTCCTTCCGTCGGCCGCTCCAGTCCGACGATCGTGCGGCCCAGCGTCGACTTGCCGCAGCCCGATTCCCCGACCAGCCCGAGCGTCTCTCCCGCCGATAGGGACAGATCCACCCCGTCGACGGCCTGAACGCTGTTCACGACGCGGTTCAGCAGACCTTTGCGGATCGGGTAATATTTCTTCAGCCCCTGCAGCTCCAGAAGCGGAGGGGATGGAGGAGCCTGCTTGTTATCCATGACGCTCCCTCCTCCATTTCATCCCGGCTTCATCTCCATACCAGCAGCGCGCCGAGTGGCCGTCCTCCACAGCCAGCAGCGGAGGAGCATGATCGAGGCAGTTCTCCCTCGCGAGCGGACAGCGGTCATGGAACCGGCAGCCCTTGACCTGCTCGTACCTGGACGGCACGGTGCCCGGAATCGGGACGAGCCGGGAATCCCCGTCGGCCTCCAGCCGGGCGATGGAGCCAAGCAGCCCTTGCGTGTAGGGATGCTGCGGGCTCTCGAACAGCGTGAACACATCCGTATCCTCGACGACCTGGCCGGCGTACATGACCGCGACCCGGTCGGCCATCTCGGCCACGACGCCCAGATCATGGGTGATCAGGATGACGGCTGTGCCCGTCTCCGCGCACAGCTCCTTCACCAGCCTCATGATCTGCGCCTGCACGGTGACATCGAGCGCCGTCGTCGGCTCGTCCGCGATCAGCACCTCCGGCTTGCAGGCGAGCGCCATCGCGATCATGACCCGCTGCCGCATGCCCCCGGAGAGGGCGAACGGATACTCGTCCATGATCCGCTCCGGCTGCGGCAGCTTCACCTTCCGCAGCATTTCCACCGCATAAGCGCGAGCCTTGCGCTTGTCCGGCAGGAGATGCAGCCGGATCGCCTCGGTCAGCTGGTAGCCGACCGTGAAGACCGGATTGAGCGAGGTCATCGGCTCCTGGAAGATCATCGAGATCCGGTTGCCCCGGATGCGCTCCAGCTCCTTGTCGCCGCAGGCGAGCAGGTCGGCGTCGCCGAGCCGGATCTGTCCGCTTTCGACACGGCCGCTCTTCCCGAGCAGCCTCATGATGGATAGGGCCGTCACGCTTTTGCCGCTGCCGGACTCTCCGACGATCGCCAGCGTCTCTCCCGCGTCCAGCCCGAAGCTGACGTCGTCGACGCTGACGACGGCGCCGTGGTCGGCGTCAAATACCGTACGGAGATGGCTGACCGTCAGGACCCGGTCCTTCTCCGTATCCGCCCTGCTTGGCATGCGGCTCTATTTCACGTCCCATTCATTGACGTTGATGAACATGCCGAAGTCCTTCGGCTGGGCGCCTGATACCCGCTTGTTCACAGCTCCGAGAGCCTTGGCGGCATAGATCGAAGGCATCGGCACGTCCTGCGCCACGAGCTGCTGCAGCTTGCTGTACGATTCGGCGATCTTGGCCTCGTCCACTTCCGCTCCGATCGAAGCGATGAGCTTCTCGACATCCGCATTCTTGTACCCGCTCGGATTGCCTTCATTGAGGAAGTAGGCCAGATCGGGCAGCGGATTGATCGGAGTCAGGGACACCGTCAGGATGCCGAGATCGTAATCCATCTTGACCAGCTTGTCGATCAGCGTGGCCAGGTCCATCATCTGGATTTGCACCTTCACGCCGGCAGCCTTCAGATTCTCGGCGATGATGTTGGACGCCTGCTCCAGCGTGGCGTCGCCGGAGAGGACGTACATCCTCAGCGTCTTGCCGGCATCCCAGCCGGATTCCTGCAGCAGGCTCTTCGCCTTCTCGGGATCGTAGGCCGCCGGCTGGACGTTCCCGTCCTTGTAAGGGCTGTAGCTTGTGAAGAAGCCGTCCACGACTTCCCCGGCACCGTGCAGCAGCTTCTCCACGATCATCTCGCGGTTCATCGCATAGGAGATGGCTTGGCGCTGCTTCGCGTCCGGCACGGCCTTCTCATTGATATACATGAACTGGGTCGCCAGAGGCTGGCCCTCCACCGTCGTCACGTTGCCCAATCCCTTGACCTTCTCATAGTCGCTCACGGGAATGACGCCTGCGGACGGGATGTTCATGTCGATCTCGCCGCTCTGCAGCTGGGCGGCGACAGCCGTGCCCTGCAGCACCTTGAAGTTGAGCTGCTCCAGCTTGGGAGCGCCCTTGAAGTAGTCCTTGTTGGCCGTCATCTGGACATAGTGGTCCCGGTCGATGCTCGCGATCTTGAACGGACCGCTCGTCACGCCCGGCTTCTGCATGAAGTCGCTCTTGTTGATGTCTTCCGGAGCGATGTCCTTCAGCGCGGCCTGCGGCAGCGTCAGCAGGTTCTTGCCGATCGTATCCTTGAAGATCCGGATGGTCGTCGGCGCCTTCGTCGTGATCGTGAGCGTATGCTCATCGACCTTCTTCACGCCCCCGATGTCCGTCCTGCCTTCCGGCAAGTATCCGGAATCGTCCAGGCCTTCTACGATGGCGAACATGTAGGCGTAATTGGAAGCGACCTTCGCGTTGCTCATCAGGCCAAGCGTGAAGATGACGTCATCGGACGTCACCGGAGTTCCGTCGGTCCATTTCGCTCCCGGATTCAGCTTGATCACAAACGTTTTATTGTTGGCGGTTTCAATGGAATCGGCGAGCATCGGCTTATACTCCAGATCGGAGTCCAGATCGACGAGAGGCGGGAACATGAGGCTGGCCACGTAGGTCGACACCAGGCCGACGGGGGCGAGCGGGTTGATGCCGCTCGGGGCGTACGTCACGCCGACATTGACCGTTTTCTTGATGCTGCCGGACGGCTCCGGCGAGTCTCCGCTGCTGCCCGTGCTCGAATTGCTGCAAGCCGATACGACGGCGAGGCTGGCCGCAAGGACAAGGGCGAACGCGGATCTCTTGATTCCTTTGATAGGCATGATAACGCTCCTTAATTCCGATTGATTCACTATGATTTTTTTTAAGTATCCAGCGAAAGGCATCGCTTTGTCAATCCGAATGTCGAATCCTGTTGTCGAATGACAAGACTACTATGATACAACTCAGACAGATCCAATAGGAATCTGCCAAGGATTGCTAACCAAGGCCGCAAACAGAGAAGACCGGCACGGCTCCGGGCAGGAGCCTCCGGTCTATCTTGGAGCTTCAGGAATGGGCTTGGCGCCTGATCTGCTTCTCCCCCGCCGGCACCGCGAACGGCAGCCGGTTGCCCGCCGGCGGCAGCGGGCAGTTGAAATGCGGCGAGAAGGCGCAAGGCGGCAGGAAGGCGCGATTGAAATCGAGAGCCGTCTTGCCTCGTGCATCCGCTTCCGGAACGATCAGCATGCGTCCCCGTCCGTAGGTTTCCTCTCCATTCGTCTTGTCCCCGAACACCAGGATCAGCGAATCCCCCGAAGCGAACGGGCGAAGGCGGTACTCCGTCCCTTCCCTCTCGAACAGGATGTCGCCCGGCGACCGATGCCGCCTTGAGGTGCCCGCGCCGTCGGACGTATGCTCGAAGGAAACTTCCCTACCCGGCTCGTCCTCGTCGAACCGCGCTTCTACGATCCAGTCGGAACGATGCGGGTAAGCGTCGATGCCCTCGTAGTCCTGCAGCGCCTCCGCCTCGGAGTCCCAGACCGCAAGCAGATGGTCCGAACCCGGCTGGCTGGTCGCCTGGGCGGCAAGGCTCCCGGAGAAGCGGACGACCGATACATCCGGCCGCAGATGAACCGTGCCTTCCGCCGGCACGTCGTCTACCGAGATCCCGTCCAGCTCCGAAGCCGTCAGGATCAATCCGCCTTGCGGAGCGGGCGCCCACAGGCCGGGCAAGCCTGCCACAGCCGTCATGTCCGCGATGACATGCATCGCGGCCAGGCTCAGATCTCCCTGGAAGCCGGCGACGGAGCGTTCCCGATAGGAGCGCCATTCCTCGAAAGCGTTCATGGACGCTCCGCTGCTGCGGCCAGGAATTCGGACAAGCGGGCAATGAATTCCGCATGCTCTTCAATGAACGGCATATGGCCGCTGTGTTCGAATACCGTCAGCTCCGAGCCAGGAATCAGCCGGTGCATCTCCTCCGCCTGCGACAGCGGGGTAATCCAATCGTAGCGAGCTCCGACGATGAGCGTCGGCACCTGCAGCCGAGGCAGCTGGTCACGGACATCGTACAAGGGAATGAAGTGCTTGAACGTGTAGTTGGCCGCATCGAGCGAGCCGATCGGCCGATTCCCCGTTTCCCACATGACTTTCTCGTCCATGACATGGAAGTACAGAGGGTAGCATACATCCCACCAGCGGATCAGATGCTCGTCATCGGCGATGCGCCCTTCGAACAGCTCCGGAATCGTCGCGAGCTGCTCCGGCGTGGCAACCTTGCTCGCGTAATCCAGCGCGGCAGGATAGAACTCCTTGCTCGGCGCCGTGCAGAGCAGGATCAGCTTTTCAAGCGAATCCGGATAGCGCGCAGCGTACACCTGAGCCACCATGCCGCCGAATGAATGGCCGAGCAGATGAATCCTGCCGAAGCCGAGGTAAAGACGCAGTGCCTCGATGTCGTCGGCGAGCTGCTCCAGCGTGCAGGTCGCCGGATCGACGCGCTCGGATTGGCCGTTGCAGCGCTGGTCGAGATAGACGATCTGCAGCTGTTCCGCCAGGGGCGTGAGCCAAGGCTTGAAGTCGGAGTGGTCGCTGCCCGGGCCGCCATGGATCGCGAACAGAACGGGCCTCGGCACCATGCGCTCGGCTGCCGGCACATAACCGGAGCCTTCGATATCGAAGTAAAGGCGGGTTCCATTGATCGCAGCAAACATTTATCGTCACTTCGCTTTCATTAAGTTCCAGTCGGGCAAATGCACATCTCTAAATTATCTATTTCGCAGAGAAGCAAGTCAACAACGATGGAAGATGGGATATTATTCCTGAAATGGACGGGACCAGCCCATTCTTCGGAATCGAAAACCGATGCGGACATGGAAAAAAGCCCTTGAATGCCGATTCAAGGGCTTTTGCTGGAAATAGGAAGCGGCGACGGGAAGAGATCCGTCCTTCAGCCGACCGGCCTCTGCTCCCTCCGTGCTATTTTCCTGTAAATACGGCCATTCCGTTATCTCCGCTGTAAGGCGCGCCTCCGGGAACCGTCACGAAGCAGATGATCAGCTTGTAGGACTGGCCCTTCGGGATGGCTTGGCTGAAGGTCAGGACGAAGCTTTTGTTCTGGCCGTCGACCGGGTTGATCGAAACCTGGCTTCCCGTCAAGGCATTGTCGGGCATTACTTTATCATCCTTGCCCAGCGTCGCAATGCCGCTCGGCGCTGCGTCCGTCGTGCTCTGGACCCAGTAGTTGGAAGGCTGCATGCCTTTGACGACATCCACGCTGCGATCATAGGTGATCTGAATTTGATTGTCCGACACCTGGGACAGCGATTGCAGCATCGGAATCGGGTCTTTGGCGGCGCTGGCGCTACCTTGACCCTGGACGGCAAACAAAGCGATGGCTGCGATCGCCATCAGTTTCAAAAATGCGGTTTTCATGGAAAGTCCTCCTTTCTTTGAGACAAGATACCGAAATGATTTCCTGCGCCAGCTGTTTTTATGCATCGCGGATAGAATCTGCTTCCTTTTTCTCTATAAAAAAAGCCCCGCTGCTCAAGAGCAGGGGACTCAACGAGGGCTTGTTTGGCCATTTGCCGACCGGATCAGCCTTATATTTTGCTATACAGGCATTCAGGATGCCGGCCGATCCCCCAAAGGCGGATTAAGCCGCAATAATGCCTTTGGTCTGCAGTTCGGTTTGAGAGTGCTGATCCGCAGGCTGGTAACCCTTCTCCAGGAGCTCTTTAATATACATTTTGTTGTAGATGAACGAAAAGATAATTCCCGGTACCCACGCGCCGAATCCCAACGTAAAAATGCCGACTGCTGCCGATGCGACGAACATGATGACAGCCCACTTCAGATCTCCTCTGAAAAGAGCCGGGAAAAAGCCGAAGAAAAAGGTCGTCCAGCTGAATCCGACTTTTGCTTCCTTAACCCCGCCGGCTGCATTTTTCAAGCGAATGCGCATTTCAGAACCCCCACTGTTTTATTTTTCCAAATATGAATTTATTATAGGACCAAGGTAATGTATTGTCGATATATATTCCAATTATTAATGTATTTATCGCAAATTGATCATTTTTGTATATTTACATATTAATATATCGAAAAAATTTGAGCCTATATACCTGATCATAGAGATGGAGATTCGGCTTCGAGGCGAAAACAACCCGAAGGCATAAAAAAAAGCCGGAACCATTCCGGCGGGCGATCTTATAGGCTAAGCCAAGCAAGGACAGCTCTACTTCGAGCGATACAGCAAATACAGAAAATACGGAGCGCCGACGGCCGCCACGATGATTCCGGTCGGAATCTCCGCAGGCTGCAGGATCACCTTGGCGATCGTGTCGGCAGCCATGACGAGCAGCGCTCCGGAGAGAGCCGCTACCGGGAGCAGAGCCTGGTAGCGCTGCCCGACAAGACGGCGGGCCAGATGCGGGGCGATGAGGCCGACAAATCCGATGCTGCCGCTGACGGCGACGCAGGATCCGGCCAGCCCGACCGCCGCGGCCAGGAGCAGCGCCTGCTCACGGCTCACGAACGCGCCGAGGCCGGTTGCCATCGGAGTGCCCAGGTTGAGCACATTGAGCGTGCGTGCCTTGAACAAGACATAGGGCAGGAGGACCGCGATGAACGGCAGCAGCGCCAGCACGTAGCTCCAATCCTTGCCCCAGATGCTGCCGGCCATCCAGGTGGCGACGAACTGGTACTGCTCCGGGTTGATCCGCAGGGAGACGACGATCGTCACTGCGGCGAACCCGGAGTTGACGGCGACGCCGTTCAGGATGAGCCTGTTCGAGGACAGCCCCTTATGCCTTCGATACGACAGCAGGAAGACGAGCGCAGCAGCGACTCCTCCCCCCGCCCAAGCCAGCAGAGGCAGCAGGTAGGCCGGAGTTGCAGCCGGCGCCGGGTAATAAGCGATGAACAGCAGCACGATCAGCCCCGCCCCCGAATTGATGCCGATGATTCCGGGATCCGCGAGCGCGTTGCGCGAGAGCGCCTGAAGCACGGCGCCGGATACCGCCAGGCCGGCTCCGATCAGCAGGGAGATGACGATCCGCGGCAGGCGGAAGTCGAACAGGATGAGCTGCTGGCGGTCCGTCCCGCCTCCGGCCAGCGTCCGCAGCACATCGATCGGAGAGAGCCGGATCACCCCGGTATTCATGCTGACGACAAAAACAACGGCGATCGCCGCGCTCAGGATGGCGGCGACAAGCCAGGCTTTCCTGCGCTTGCGCCGCTCCGATTCCGACATGAATGCGCCCATCGTCTACAGCTCCCTCCTTTCCTTGTTGGCCAGATAGATGAAGAAGGGAACGCCGATGAGCGAGATCATCGCTCCGATGGGCGTCTCGAAGGGCGGATGGACCGTCCTTGCCGCCAGATCGGCCAGCACGACGAGCAGCGCTCCGAGCACGGCCGAAGTCGGGATGATCCACCGGTAATCGACGCCGACGAGCTTGCGCGCCAGATGCGGCACGAGCAGCCCGACGAAGGAGACTGCGCCGACGGCGGACACCGCTGAGCCGGCCAGCACAACGACGATGGCGAGGCCCAGCCCCTTCACCAGCCCGGAGCGCAAGCCCAGTCCCCGGGCAACCTCTTCGCCGAGGCTCAGCATCGTGATCGACCGGGAGAGGGCCATGGCGCCGGCCAGCGCAAGGGCGATCCATGGCGTCATGATCTTCAGCTCCAGCCAGCGCATGTTGGCGACCCCTCCCGCGAACCAGAAGGCCAGATCCTGGCCGATGCGGAAGTACAGCGCGATGCCCTCGCTGAGAGCCGTCAGCAGCGCCGAGAGCGTCACGCCGGCGAGAACGAGCCGCGTCGGCGTCAGCCCCCCGCGGACGGAGGAACCGAGAGCGAAGACCAATGCCGCGCTCAGCGCTGCCCCGACAAACGCCAGCAGCACGACATAACGGTACGGAAGCCCGGGCAGGAAGGCGAGGCAGAGCGCGATCGCGAAAGTCGCTCCCGAATTGAGGCCGATGAGGCCCGAATCCGCCAGCGGATTGCGCGTCATTCCTTGCATGACCGCTCCGGCAACCGCGAAGCTGCTGCCGACGAGCATGCATCCGAGCACACGCGGCAGGCGCAGCTCCTGGATGACCTGATGCTCCTTCAAGTCGGGGTTGTAATGGAAGACCGCTTCCCATACCATCCGGAGCTTGATGTCCATCGCGCCGTACGAGACCGACAGCGCCAGGCTGAACAGAAGAGCCGCCACCCCGGCGACAATGAGGACCAGAGCCGTCCTTGGCCTGGAATGGAGCTTATGTAGGGCGTCGTCCGCCTTCTCGCCGGCAGGCTGTCCGCCGTCCCTTCCCTTGCGAGTCGTTGCTGCCATAGTCCCGATTCCCCAGTCTGCTTGTAGTTTCAGGCGTATCCGCCCTCCCGGCCGGCCACCCGCATGGTTACGGTGAACTTCCGCATGGATAAAGCGGAGCTCTCCAAAGCTTTAAGTTATAGAGCTCTCCAAGGCTTAAGAAAATTGAGTTCTCCATGGCTAAAAAACAGAGCTCTCCAAGGCTTCGATAAATAGAGTTCATCCAAGCTTGGATAAATGGAGCTCCAAGCGAAAAAAGGGAGCCGCGGCTCCCTCCTCTCTTTCCGTTCTTACTTTACGATATCCTGGAGCAGATTGTCGATCATCTGCGAGCTTGCGACCGGACCATAGTAGAGCCAGCTGGACGATTTCGGATATTCGAATACGTTGCCGTTCTTGACGGCCGGCACGGATTTCCACAGGGCGTCGTTCAACGCGGCGGATCCGGAGTCCTTGTCGCTGTTCACGAGAATGAGGTAATCCGCATCCAGATCGGCCAGCTTCTCCAGCGAGATGGCGTTCCAGTTGCCTGCGCCCGAGGCGGAAATCTCCTTGACGACTTCCGGCGCCTTCAGGCCGAGATCCTTGTAGAGCACCGCTCCGCTCGACAGCTTGTCGCTGACGACGAAGAATTTGCCTTGGACGAGCCAGACGGCGGCAACGGATTTGCCCGGAATCGCCGCTTCAAGCTTCGCCTTGGCGTCTGCGGCCTTCTTCTCGTAGTCGTCCAGCACCTTCTGGGCTTCGTCGCTCTTGTGAAGAACTTCGCCGATCTTCAGCAGCGCCTTGCGCCAGTCGTTGTTCACTTCGTCGCCGAGCACGAAGGTCGGGGCGATCTTGGCGTATTGATCGTACTTGCCGCCCTCGACGGCGCTGTTCGAGCCGATGATGAGCAGATCCGGATCGAAGCTGGTCACCGCTTCAAGCGGAAGATCGTACGAAATCGTCGGCAGATCCTTGAGCGAATCCTGCAGATACTCCTGGGTGCCGTTGGCGACAGACCACTGGGCTACCGGCTTCACGCCGAGCGACACCAGGTAGTCCTCCAGGTAGGAAGCGATGATGCGCTGCGGATTGGCCGGCACCTCGACCTCGTGGCCGAGCCCATCCGTCATTTTGGTTTGCGCCGGTGTTTCAGCCGGTGCGGTCGAGGCCGGCGGCGGCGATGCGTCGTTGCCTGCCGCCGTGTTCGAATTATTGCCGCTTCCGCAGGCTGCGAGCAGCATGGACATGAATGCGATGCTGAGCAGCAGCGCAGGAACTTTCAGTTTGCTTTTTGCCACGGGATATCCTCCTTGATGATGGAACCGATGCCGCCTGCATGGCCGGCTTGCCCGATTGTCCATTCATGACTGGTCGTTGCGCCCGCCGATATCCGATCCGGATAGACAGGCTTCGAAACCCTCAGTTAGTAATGATAATCAATATCAATTCATAGATCAACCTATTTGGCTTATTTCCAGAAAATATTGTGTCCAAAAAGAAACAGATCCCGTTCCTTCTCAAAAGAATCGGTTCCTCCCGGCGGCTTGCCGCCGCATGCCGGATCATGCCGCAAGCCGCAATCATCATTCGATGGCTGACGAAATAACGAGGCCGTACAATGGCTGTAGCCCGAATTCAACTCATCCCACATTAGGAGGCTCCCATGGACGCCAAACAACTCATCCTGCTGGATCTGCGCGAAACCCGCCGGCGCTTCCTCAAGACGGCCGAAGGCATCCCGGATGTCCGGCTGGCCTGGCGGCCCGACGCCGCGGCCCTGTCGATCGGACAGATGATCCGCCATGTGCTGCTGCATGACCGCTCCTGGCTGCTGATCTTGAAGGAAGGCCGCCTGCCGACGGAAGAGGAGAGGGAGCTGCTGTGGAATTCCCCCTTCATCAGCGTCAAAGAAGAAGCGGACCGGACGGAGCTCCACCACATCCGCTTCCTCGACTATGTCTCTTCCCTCGACGCGGCCGACTTCGCCACGAAGAAGATCCGATGGCCGCATAAGCCTATCGAGAGGCTGCTCGGCGACGCCTTGGAGCGGAAATCGTATCACGATGCCGTCCATACCGGCCAGCTGCTCCAATACATGCGGATGCTGCAGCTCGAGAGGCCGGATATATGGGATTGATCGGTCCTTTTTCCGTGCTTATACTTAAGCTATAAGCCGCCTTGCAGCCTTCAAAAACACCGGAGATGGACGCCGAACATGGACAAGACGGCGTCTGCGGACTCGGGTCGCGCCTTGTTGCGGCCTGCTGCTCCCGCGCAGGGGAGAGACTCTCCGCAGCAGTTGCATTCCAGGGGAGGATTTCAATGTCGACGCTGAAAGGAAACCGCATCGAGCTGAGCTTTGTCGAAGAGAAGGACGCGCCTGCCTTGCTGAAGCTCGAGCAGAGCAACAAGGATTTTTTCCAGCTGTATTCCGGAACGAAGACCGGACGGTTCTACACGCTGGAAGCGCAGGAGGAGAGGATCGCCGGCGCCATGAAGCAGCGGGAGCAGGACAGAGGCTATCAAATGCTGATCCGGCTGCAGGCAGCGCCGGAGGTGATCGGGACGATCGCGCTGACCGAGGTCGCCCGCGGCAATCTGCAGAGCGCCTGGCTCGGCTACATGCTCGACCGCGGGCACAACGGCCAAGGGCTCATGACCGAAGCGGTGCGGCTTCTCGTCCCTTATGCCTTCGGCGAGCTCGATCTGCACCGCCTTGAGGCGGGCGTGATGCCGCATCATGAAGGCTCCATCCGAGTGCTTGCGAAGGCCGGGTTCCAGAAGGAAGGCCTGGCCCGCAAAAACGTGCGGATCAACGGCCGCTGGGAGGATCATGTGACGCTGGCCATCGTCCGCGAGGAGCCGGAGGAGCTGCCGAAGTCCGACCGGGCTTGAATGCCGTATACGAGCAAATAAAGCCGTGCCCGTCTCCAGCGAGACTCGGCACGGCTTCTTGCGTCCTGCAGCCATCTACCGGCCGCCGGCTCCAAGCAGGCGCCCGAGATTCCGCGACGCCTCGTACAGATTGGATTCGGCTTGGGCGAGAGCCGCTTCGGACGTCGACGGCCGCATGACGGTCGACAAGCATGCGGAGAAATGGGGCAGCAGCTCCGTCCAGCCCTCTCCGAGGCTGCCGGAGAGCAGGTAGACCGGCTTGCCCTCGGCGCTGGCGCAGCCGGCCACATGCAGCGGCAGCTTGCCGTACTTCGTCTGCGCGTCGCTGCAGCCCTCGCCCGTGACGACGCAGTCTCCCCTCCGGATCCGCTCCGCCAGGCCGCACAGCCGGGCGACGACGGCGGCGCCCGGCTCGATGGCGGCGCCAAGCGCCAGCATCGCGAAGCCCAGTCCTCCCGCCGCTCCGGCGCCCGGAGACTCGGCCAGTCCCGGCGGCGCGATCGCCGCCATTCTATCCGCATACCGGGCCATCGCCAGCTCCAGCCGCTCGACAGCGTCCGCATCCGCGCCTTTTTGCGGACCGTAGACGCGGGTAGCCCCTTCCGCACCGAGCAGCGGATTGGCGACGTCGCTGGCCGCGACCAGGGCGCAGGCCGCCAGCCTCGGGTCCAGCCCCGACGGATCGATCGTCTCGACGGCGGCCAGATCCTCTCCGAAGCCTGTCAGCTCCTCACCGCAGCCGTCCAGGAAGCGCATGCCGAGCGCGGCGAGCATGCCCATCCCGCCGTCGTTGGTCGAGCTTCCGCCAAGCCCGATCACGATGCGGCGATATCCCGCATCCAGCGCCGCCAGCATCGTCTCGCCGAGGCCTCTGGACGTCGTGCGAAGCGGGCCGCGCTCCTCCGGCTTCAGCATCGGCAAGCCGACGACCTCCGCCGTCTCGATGACGGCCCAGTCCTCCTCTCCTTGCCGGATGGTTCCATAACGGGCGGATATCGCCGCTCCAAGCGGTCCGCTGACCGCGGCTCCGCGCAGCCTGCCCCCTGCCGCGGCTACGACCGCGTCGAGCGTTCCTTCCCCGCCGTCGGCCATCGGAACGGCATCGAACGAGGCACCCGGCAGCTCGGCCCGGATGCCCCGCTCCATGATGGCGCATACTTGAGCAGCGGTCAGCGTTCCTTTGTAGGAATCGGGCGCGAGGATGATCTTCATGGACTGCCCCTCCCTTTCAGCTCTCTGGAATCGTTCCTGTCCCTTTAACTCCATCTTAGTCCAATGCCGGCTTCAGGGCATCCCAATCGGCAAGAATCATGCAAAAAGGAATGGATTCATACTCCTATTCGCGAGATAATAGGAGCCTTTGTGCTATGCTTTAGCAGGAATCAGGGGCATGGAGCTGGAATCTAATCTAGAACGGTAACTTTCAAAGGAGGGATCGCGCATGCCGACGATTCAAATCGAGGGAAGAGAAGCTCTTCAGGCGAGCGAAGGCACGAAGCTCGTGCTCGCGCTGGAGGATAACGGGGTCGATGTGCTCCACCGCTGCGGCGGCAACTCCCGATGCACCACTTGCGCCGTGGAAGTGCTGTCCGGCGGCGCTCCCGAGATGGGAGAAGCCGAAGCGGCTACTCTACGGAGCAAAGGCATCGAGGACCCGGCCGTCCGGCTGTCCTGCCAGATCAGGCTGGAGGAAGACCTCGAGATCCGGCTGATCAAGACGGCTTCTTCAACGGGCTTGGAGCCCGGGCCGCGTCCCCAGGACTGAACGGAGCCTCCGCCTTCTTTGCTTGACCCAGGGGTTCAGGCAGCAAAAAGGCCAGGCAGCGTCCCTCAAGGACGCCGCCTGGCCTTTAGTTGTCCACCTGCATCATGCGCGGCTTCTGCATCAGCTCGTTCCCACCGCCCAAAAAAGCGGGCTGCCCTCGGAGCCTTCCGCCCCGCCTCACAGATTCTGCATCGTCACCCCGGCCTCCGGATCGAAGGCCAGCATCTTCGTGCCGATCTTGTCGATGAAGAAGCGGTCATGGCTGACCGTCACAACGGCGCCGGGGAAATGGATCAGCGCCTGCTCCATGACCTGGATGCTCGTCAGATCGAGATGGTTCGTCGGCTCGTCGAGGATGATGACGGCGGAGCCGGACAGGAGGCACTTGGCCAGCGCCACCCTCGCCTTCTGTCCGCCGGACAGATTGCCGATCGTCTTGCTGAGATCCGCCTCGGAGAACTGGAGCATCGACAGGAACTTGTTCACCTTCTTGCGCGGCGCGTCCAGCCCCAGCCCATACGTGTTCACGGCATGGCTGACCGTATCCTTCGGATCGAGCTCCTCCCACATGCGGTTGAAGTAGGCGTACCCGACGCCCTTCTCCCAGCTCACCTCGCCTCTCTCCGGCTTCTCCTGTCCCGTAAGCGCCTTGATGAGCGTCGACTTGCCGCTTCCGTTCGGACCGGCGATGACGAGACGGTCTTCCTTCTGGATATCGAAGCTGACGTTCTCGAAGATGGTCCGGCCGCCGTAGGCTTGTCCGATTGCTTTGACCTCCGCCAGCTTGTCCGGGAACCGGAGCCTCTCGTAAATGTCGGTGATGAGCACGTTCACGGGATGAGGCTCGATCCGCTTCCTGCTGTCGGCCAGCTTGCGCGACAGACGGTCCTTGGCCGCCTTGCGCTCCGCCCGGCTGTCGATCGCCTCCGACTCCATGAGCAGGAGCTCCTCCTCCCACTCGAACTGGCGGTCGAGCTCCTTCTTGCGCATCTTCTTCTTGCGGACGTAGTCGGTGTAGTTTCCTTCATACTCCTGGAAATGATAATTCTCGATCTCGATCGTCCGCGTGACGACCTTGTCGATGAACTGCCGGTCATGGGAAATCAGGATCATGGCGCCGCCGAACCGGTACAGCCACTGCTCCAGCCAAGCGATTCCCTCAATGTCCAGATAGTTGGTCGGCTCGTCGAGCAGGACGACATCAGGCTGCTCCACGAGCAGCTTGGCGAGCGCGGCGCGGTTGCGCCAGCCTCCCGACAGCTCGTCCACCGGCTGATGGCGCGAGCGGTCGTTGAACCCGAGCTTCGTCAGCACCGTATTGATTTCGACGGACACGTTCCAGCCGTCCAGATGCTCCATCTGCTCGAACAGCTCCGCCTGCCTCGACAGCAGCCGGTCCATCTCGCCGTCATCCGTGACAGTTCCCAGCTTCTCCGCCACCTCCTGCAGCTCCCGCTCGATCAGAGCCACCTGCTCGAAGCACAGCTCCAGCTCCTGCTGGACGGACAGGCTGCCGCTCATCTCCGAAAATTGGGAGAAGTAGCCGATCCGCGCCTTCGGATCGACCTCCACCTTGCCCGATGTCGGCTCATCCTTGCCCATGATCAGCTTGAACAGCGTCGACTTGCCGGCGCCGTTGCGCCCGATGACGGCGACGCGCTCGCCCTGGCCCACGCGAAAATAAATTTCGCGAAATATGAGAGCATCCTCGTATTTCTTCGTGACATTTTCTAGCCTTATGACGCTCATCTTTTCCCCTCTTTCCCGTTCCCCCGACTGGAAGCACTCTCTTCATTCTACCAGCAATGGCGGCGAAGGCGACAATATTCCGAGCAGCCGGTCCGATGACGAAAAAAACCGGACGCCGCTGTCGGCGTCCGGCCTTGCATGCCTTGATGAATTCCGCGTTACATCGAGCTTCCCGTCTCCGCTTTCACCTCCGGCTTGGCCTTGCCGGACAAGAACCAGCCGCAGGCCGCAATCAGCACAAGCACGATGTAGAACGTCAGCTTCCAGGCTGTCGATTCGGCAAAGTCATGCGGGATGACATGGAGCGCGGGATGCGCCAGCGTGTGCACCGCCAGCTTGACGCCCACCCAGCCGACGATGACAAAGGCGGCGACTTCGAGCGACGGCCTGCTCTCGAGCAGCTTGACGAACCAGTTGGCCGCGAATCGCATGATCAGGAGGCCGATGAAGCCGCCCAGGAAGATGACGGCGAAGTGGCCGCCGTCCATGCCGCCGATCTTCGGCAGGCTCGTCGCCGGCAGCGCCACGGCCAGCGCCACAGCAGCCAGGATGGAGTCGACGGCGAAGGCGATGTCCGCCAGCTCCACCTTGATGACCGTCGGCCAGAACCCGGCTTTGGGCTTGGCTCCGGTATGCGGCTCCGCGTTCCGCTCGCCTTTTTTGACGATCACTTTACGGAAGATGTGATTGAGGGCAATAAACAGGAGGTACAGCGCTCCTATCGCCTGAACCTGCCATACGTCCACGAGGAACGAGATGACGAACAGGGACGCGAAGCGGAACACGAACGCTCCGGCGAGGCCGTAGAAGAGAGCTTTCTTGCGTTCCTTCTCCGGCAGATGTTTCACCATGATCGCCAGCACGAGCGCATTGTCGGCCGCCAGCAATCCTTCCAGGGCAATGAGGACGAGCAGCACCCATCCATATTCCATCAATAAAGCGAAATCCATCTTCTTCCTCCTCCAAATGAGCTGGCCGAACGCAAAAAGACCCTTGTCTCCCGAGGACATGAATGGCCTCGGATGCACAAAGGTCTCGCTAACAATGCGGTTCGGCATTGCCAGTAAAGCCGGAGAGCGGGCTCTCGTATTGACGACTTTACTGTGGCAGCTACTCCCCTTCGGAGTCCGGTTTTCTTTTGCGTGCTACAACAGCTTTAATGATTGGTCTGTTGTAGTACGGGGATGAGCCCGGATGGTTTCTTTTTTATTCGGAAAATGTCCAGGGCCCGGCAAGGCTCGGGATCCGCCATCGCCGCAGCAAGCCGAATGGCAGCGCATGCCGGCTTGCCTGTCCGCGCCGTAACCTCGCCATAGGCATCTGCATAGGATAACCCAGGTTTGAAAAAAAGGAGGGTCATCCTCATGAGCTCATCCTATACCCACACGGAAGCGGCGGTTATGGAGCCGTTCTACAAATGCGAGCCGCATGTCGACCACACGCTGCGGTCGGTCAAGAGCCATCTGCATCAGCTCTGCTCGCAGCATGCGAATCGGCTCGTCAAGGTGGAGACGATCGACGGGGACGTCTTCGAAGGCTACATCGTCCATTGCCACAAAAGCATCCTCTGCATCCGTCTCTCCAATGAAGGCTGCAGCCGCGCCTTCCTGCCGGGACCGGTCAATCCGTACAACAATGTGATTCTGCCGCTGGTCCTGTTCGATCTGCTCGCCATCACCTTGCTGTAGCCTCTCGCCGTCAGCATGATCTGAAAGGAGTTTTGACCATGGGTTTCATGCTTCCTACGCCCCCGGGATTGCCCGGAGGATTTCCGGGCGGGTTCCCAGGCGGTGCGCCAGGCGGTGTTCCGGGCGGGTTCCCGGGCGGAGTTCCGGGCGGTGGGCCGGGCAGTGTTCCCGGCGGTCCGGCAGGCGGGGCTCAGGCCCCCTCCTCGCCGCCGCCTCAAGCGGTGCCGCAGAAGCCGCTCGTCTCGACCTTCGCCGTAGATCCCGGCGCCATCTCGGGCTGCTCCTTCCGCTTCACGTACATCTGGCCCCGTTTCGGGCCCGGCTTCTGGTTCTATCCCGTCTTTGTCGGGCGCACATCCGTCGCAGGGTTCCGCTGGACCGGATTCAGCTGGGCATTCTCAGGCCTGGATCTGCAGAGCGTCGAATCCTTCACCTGTTAACAGCAAGAAACAAGGCTGTTGCCGAGCAAGACTCGGCAACGGCCCCACCCCACGATCACTTTCGCTTCGCTCCAAGGCCCGATTCGGGCCTTATTTGCTCTCCATGACCACTCTCGCTTCGCTCCAAGGCCCGATTCGGGCCTTATTTGCTCTCCATGACCACTCTCGCTTCGCTCCAAGGCCCGATTCGGGCCTTATTTGCTCTCCACGACCCCTCTCGTTTCGCTCCAAGGCCCGATTCGAGCCTTATTTGCTCTCCATGACCACTCTGCTTCGCTCCAAGGATCAATTCGAGCCTTATTTGCTCTCCATGACCACTCTCGCTTCGCTCCAAGGCCCGATTCGAGCCTTATTTGCTCTCCATGACCCCTCTCGCTTCGCTCCAAGGCCCGATTCGAGCCTTATTTGCCCCGCTTCCGTCTTCTTGATCAACGGGCGGAGCAGGCTTTCTCCGCCGCATCCACCGTATGCTTGAGCAGCATCGCGATCGTGACCGGACCTACTCCTGCGGGAACCGGGGTGATCGCGCTCGCCCTGACGGCGCAGGCCTCGTAGTCGGCGTCGCCGACATTTCCTTCGTTGTAGCCGGCATCGAGAACGACGGCGCCTTCCTTGATCCATTCTCCCTGAATGAACTTCGGCTTGCCGACGGCCGCCACGACGATATCTCCAAGCGCTACGATCTCGCTGAGCCGCTGCGTCCTGGAATGGCAGACGGTCACCGTCGCGTTGCGGTTCAGGAGCATGAGCGACACCGGCTTGCCAAGGATCGGACTGCGTCCGACGACGACGGCATGCTTGCCCTCGATCGGAAGGCCGTAATAGTCGAGAATGGCGACGATGGCCGCAGGCGTGCAGGAGGGATAGGCTGCGTATCCGAAGGCGTTTTGCGCAAAGCCGAGCGCCGTGACCCCGTCCACATCCTTGTCGATCGCGATGGCCTCGAACGCCTCCCTCTCGTCGATCTGCTCCGGCACGGGATGCTGCAGCAGGATGCCGTGAACGGCGGGATCCTCGTTCAGTCCGCGGATCACGTCCACCAGCCCGCCTGTCGTCGTTCCCGAATCGAGATGGATTCTCTTGGACTCCATGCCGAGCTTGCGGCAGGCATTGCCCTTCATGCGGACGTACGTCTCCGAAGCCGGATCATTCCCCACCAGGATCGTAACCAGGCACGGCACGACTCCTTTTCCGGCAAGAGCTTCGACTCTTCTGGCCAACTGCTCCTTGATTTCCCCGGCCACTCGGGCCCCATCCAATATCAGCGTTTGCTCCGGCATTTCGGCAGCTCTCCTTTTTTTGTCCGCTTAAAAACGCAAAGAGGCAAGGGGTATCCCCCTTACCTCTGCCCAGGCGTACGGCTGCTGTATCCATGCGCTCCCTCATGGTTGGACCCATGCTCCGCCAGTCACGCACAGTCGGAATTTACTTTTGATGATACTGAAATCCGGAAGGATTGTAAATGCATTTTCTGCGGCTGGCGGATCGGCGCCCACGCATTTAAGTTTCATTACAGGTAGCGGATCTAAGATAACGGCAACAACCTCTCGAAGGAGTGATCGGCCATGTTCCGCCGGCGCAAAAAAACCAAAATCATCGCCATCATCGCGATGTTCCTCCTCATCCTGTCCGCCGTCCTGTACCGTCTGGCAGACCGCTATCTGATCGAGCATGCCGAAGTCGTCGTCGCCCCGAACAGCACCGCCGTCAGGCAGACGACGGCCGCTTCGTCCACAGCGCAGGTCCAGTCGGATGACTGGAATTATTCCGATGACAACCAGACGATAAGCATCCAGAAAGTCCAGACAGGCTCCGGCTCGGATGCCGTCACCTACTTCGTGGCGGACGTGAAATTTGCCGACAGCGCGAACGTGCTGACCGCCCTGGCGAAAAACACCTTCGGCACGAACATCACCGAAAACACGTCGGCGATCGCTGCGGCGAACAACGCCGTGCTGGCGATCAACGGCGACTACTACGGCTTCCGCAGCGATGGAGTGATCATCCGCAACGGCACCTTGTACCGGGACGAGCCGGCGCGCGACGGCCTGGCGCTGCTCGGCAACGGCACCCTGGAAACCTATGACGAAGAACAGACCTCCTCCGCCGACCTGCTTGCCGAGGGAGCGACGAACACATTCTCCTTCGGCCCGGTTCTCGTGAAGGACGGCGAGGTCGCAGGCGACTTCAGCAGCGTGCGCATCGACAGCAACTTCGGCAACCGTTCCATTCAAGACTCCAATCCTCGGACCGGAATCGGGATGATCGCGCCCAACCATCTGGTGTTTGTCGTGGTCGACGGAAGGAGCAGCGGCTACAGCCGCGGCATGACGCTCACCGAGTTCGCGGACCTGTTCAAGAAGCTCGGCGCCACCGAGGCCTACAATCTCGACGGAGGCGGATCGTCCACGATGTACTTCATGGGCCGGGTCGTGAACAATCCGCTCGGCAAAGGCCGCGAGCGAGGCGTGAGCGACATCATCTATGTTCCCGAGTCCTAAGGAGGCAAACGACATGACGATCCTGATTCCCTCCTACGAGCCGGATGAGCGGCTTCTCGCCCTTGTCGGCAGCCTGAAGGAGGTCAGCTCCGACCCGATTCTGGTCGTGGACGACGGCAGCGGCGAGCGCTACCGGACGATCTTCGATTCCTTGGAGAAAACGGGCTGCACCGTGCTGACGCATCGGTCGAACCAAGGCAAAGGCAGCGCGCTCAAGACCGGCTTCGACTATGTGCGGCGGCAGGGCGGCGGCGAAGGCGTCGTCTGCGCCGACAGCGACGGGCAGCATCTGCCGGGAGACATTCTGCGGATTACGGAGGCGGTCCGCGAGCATCGCCGCCATATCGTGCTCGGCAGCCGGCAATTCACCGGCAAGGTTCCCATGCGGAGCCGCTTCGGGAATTCGGCGACGCGGATGGTCTATGCCCTCGCGACAGGAAGGCCTGTCCAGGATACGCAGACCGGCCTGCGCGGGTATTCCTCCGACATGCTGGACTGGCTGTGCGAGGTTCCGGGCGAGCGCTTCGAATACGAGATGAACATGCTGCTCGAAGCTCCCCAAGCCGGCTACGGACTGGTCGAGGTGCCGATCGACACCGTCTATCTCGAGGACAACAAGTCCTCCCATTTCCGCCCGCTCGCCGATTCCGCCCGGGTCTACTTTCCGTTCCTGAAGTTCTGCGCGTCCTCCGGGTTCGCCGCGATTGTGGACTTCTCGCTGCTGCTCCTGCTCCAATGGCTGACGTCCAGCCTGCTCCTGTCGGTCATCGGAGCGCGGCTATGCAGCTCCATCTTCAATTACACGATGAATCGCCGCATGGTTTTCGACCCTGGCAATAAGGCCGCGATCCGAAAATCGCTGCCCCGGTACTTCTCGCTCGTTCTAGTGATCGTCCTGCTGAACTACGGCCTGATGCTCCTCTTCCATTCCGGCATCGGCATTCCGCTTGTCGCCGCCAAGCTGATGACGGAAGCTTCCCTCTTCCTGTTCAGCTATTGGGCGCAGCGGCAATTTGTATACGCACTGGAGGCCAAAGCGACAGACTGTTGACGAGAGCCGATCCCAGAGGACCCAGCTGTCCAGCAGACTTAAGTCCAGGCGCCATCCTGCGGCACGGCTGCTTGATCGAGCAGATCTTCGGCCTCCAGCCGTGCAGCGGGTTGTCCGTCCTTGCTTTCATCACCGTCTTTCCTGAAGCGCAATCAAAGCAACCAAACGTATCGCGAGTTCGTTCTGGCCCCTCTCGATCGACAGAGTGAAATAGCAGACTGATTGGCCAGACACCCAAAAAATCGCCTCAAATATGTCTAAATCGTGAAATATGCAAAAATTAACGCAATATTATAACATAAATATACAATAAAGTCAAGTGTTGTTTCTTCATTCACCCCAATGATACAACGGAATAGAGGTGATGATGATCATGGAAACAAAAAGCTTGACGGCACTCGTCAGCGCTTTCTCGCGCGCCTACCACGCCGAGCACAATCCGGTCAAAATCTTCGACGACCGGATCGCCAGGCTGCTGCTGACCGACGAAGAGTACGGCGGCATCTCCGCCAACATGTCGCAGGCGATCGCGTTCTTCAAGCCCGGGTTCTCCGGGACGAGGGAGCAGGCTCTCCGCCAGGTTGTCGACCATCAGCTTTCGCCCACTCCGCTCGGGCGGGCGGCCTTTGCCGAGCAGGCACTGGCTTCTGCCGCCGCGCTTGGAGCCCGGCAGTACCTCATCTTCGCCGCTGGCTACGATACGTTCGCCTACCGCCAGCCGGAATGGGCCTCGCAGCTCGACATCTTCGAGATCGACCATCCCGTCACCGCCGCCGACAAGCAGGCCCGCTTATCCGGCCTGGACATGGACCCGCCTCCCAATCTTCATTTCATCTCCGCCGACCTCCGCGAGCCGGACTGGCGGAGGCATGTGCTGGCCAGCCCCGGATTCAATCCCGAGCGGGTCAGCTTCTGCAGCCTGCTGGGCATCAGCTACTACCTGGCCAAAGAGGACTTCCGGCAGCTGCTGTCCGGCATCGCCTCCCTGCTTCCGGCCGGCAGCGGCATCGTCTTCGATTATCCGGATGAGCAGACCTTCACTCCGCAGGCAGGCGAACGGGCGCAGAAGCAGCTCATGATGGCCGCCCGTGCCGGCGAGCCGATGCAGGCAGCCTACTCCCGCTCCGAGCTGGAGCGGATGCTTGAAGGGCTGGGCTGGCGGATCGATCGGCATCTGGAGCCGGAAGAAGTCACCCTTCAGCTGTTCCAAGCCTATAATGACAGCCAGCCTGAGCACCCGATTGCGGCTTTCGATCATGTGAACTATTGCTTGGCGGTCAAAAGGTAGCCTGTCCTTTTTCTGCCTTCCCTGTGCCGGCAACAACCCGCATCCATGCTTTCCTTTGAGGTCGACGGCCTGCTCTCATCTGCAGGCTGCCGGCTTCTTTCTTCATGCGCGATCGCCCGTCGCCCGGCTTGCGGCCTACCGATTCTCTCCTTTGCCGCCGATAACGAGGTGAAGGCCATGAGATGAAATAGAGAGAAGAGGGTGGGAACAAATGAACCGCAATCAAACCGCTTCAAAGCCCCGCGATTGGATGCCGAGGACGGCTGCCGTCTTCTGCGCAGGCGCCCTGGCCGCAGGCATGCTGGCCGTTTGGCCGCAGGCAGCCGAGGCTGCTGACAACATCAGCAGAACGACCGCAGAGAGAACGAAGGAGCAAATCGTCGAGAAATGGATGCAGAATTATTTGCCGATGAAGCGCTCTTTCTCCTACATGAGCGGAAACGACATTTACGAGCAACTGCCGAGCCTGACGGCTCCTTTCCAGGAAGGCAAATTAAAGGCCGAGTATATCGAAGACGGCGTGCGGGCGGCGAATTTCGTCCGTTATTTGGCCGGAGTCCCCGATGACGTGCAGCCGGACTGGAGCCTCGACCGTCAGGAGCAGACCGCATCGCTGATCAACGCCTTGAACGATAAGCTCAGCCACTCCCCGGCCAAGCCGGCTGGGATGGAGGAGGGACCATACAAGCTCGGATACGCCGGAGCGGGCAGCAGCAACCTCTATATGGGCAGCCCGACGCTGTACAGCAGTGTCCTCGGCTACATGTCGGACAGCGATCCGAGCAATATCGACCGGGTCGGCCATCGCAGATGGATTCTGAATCCGGCGATGACCAAGACGATGTTCGGCTACGTCCGGGCAGCCGAGACGGGCGGTTACGGGTCGCCATACTCCTCCATGTACGTTTTTGACAAGGGAAGGGCGGCAGGCAGCGTCGATTATGATTTCATCGGCTGGCCGGCGGCAGGCTACTTCCCGTCCGAAGCGTTCTCGCCCTCGGATGCCTGGTCGGTATCGCTGAACACGGACCGGTACGACAAAACCGACACGGACTCCATCACCGTAACGGTGACCCGGCAAGGAGACGGCCGGAAATGGATGCTGGACAAGTCGGATACGGACAAGTCCGGCGAATACTTCCGTATCGACAAAGGCGGTTACGGCGGCATTCCGGTCTGCATTATATTCCGTCCGGAAGGCATATCGGACTTCAAAGAGGATGACCGCTTCCATGTGCGCATAGACGGCCTCCGCTCCAAGACCGGTCCGGAAACGTCGATCGAGTATGATACGGTCTTCTTCCGCATGACGGAAATGAAGCGGTTCGGCAGCGACGCGATCGCGATAACGCCGGGCGAGAGCGTGCCGCTGCGCCTCTACTCCACAGGCGAAGGCGCGGTGGCAGGCCGAGTGGCCGGACAGCTGGAATCGAGCGATCCTTCCATTGCATCGGTGGATTCCTCCGGCATCTTGCGCGGCGTGAAGGCCGGTGCCGCCTATATCCGCTACAGCAACTATTTGGGACAGGAGAACTCGCTCTACGTCACCGTGCGGCCGTCAGCGCCGGGCGACACCCCGAGCGGCTGGGCGAAGGAAGCCTATGCGAAGGCGAAGGGCGCCGGTCTCATTCCCTACTCCCTGGACACTCAGTATCAGACGCCGATCCGCCGCATCGACTTCGTCCGCATGCTCGTCGGGGTTTACGAGAACACGACGGGAAGCAGCCTTCCGGCCGACCAGAAGCCGTTTCAGGATACGAGCGACTCCAATGTCTCCAAGGCGGTGTCTGCCGGACTGATCAGCGGCATCTCCCCGACCGAATTCGCTCCCTTGGCGAAGATTACCCGCCAGGAGGCCGCGGCTCTGCTGACCCGGCTGGAGGGCAAGCTCTCAGCCGCTGCCGGAAGGCCGCCAGCATCCGCCGCTCCAGCCGCTGCGTTCGCCGATGACGGAGCCATCGCCTCGTGGGCGAAGGCCGACGTCTACCGCTCCGTCGGCCTCGGCCTGATGCAGGGCGTCGGCCGCAACAGCTTCGACCCGATAGGCAGCTTGACGGTGGAGCAGTCGATTCAGATTTTCCAGAGAACGTTTGAGCGATTCACGGAGAACTAGATCCGCTTGCCGTGCGGCTTCAGCCTCCGCCGCTGTTCTCCTGCCGCATGAAAGGCGCCAAGGGACACCTCGCCGGGTGTCCTTTTTTTCATGGAAGAGAGGCTTCGGATCGTCGTGCCGCCGCTCCTCCACCCTCGCATATTGCCGGCACGGGCGCATGGCGGAGATGCGGCATGCGCGGGCTCATAACCCGCGGCGGCGTCGCCTCCGTCTCGATATGCAAGCAGAAATCGGCTATCATAGGGGCTAGACAACCCGATGACGGCAAATTACAGATCGGGAAAGGAGAGCCCATGGACAGCCCGATCCATATTCTGGTTGCTGAAGACGACAGCGATATCAGCCGGCTGCTGTGCAGCATCATCAAAAAAAGCGGGTACACGCCGCAGCCCGCCTTCTCCGGCACGGAAGCGCTGCTCTATCTGGAGCAGCGCCGCTGGAGCCTCGTCCTGCTGGATCTGATGCTGCCCGGAATGCCGGGCGAGGAGCTGCTGGAGCGCATCCGATTGATGGCGGATACGCCTGTGGTCGTCATTTCAGCCAAAGCGGAGCAGCGGACCAAAGTGTCGGCGCTGCGCGGAGGCGCGGACGACTTCATCACGAAGCCTTTCGATATCGAGGAAGTATCCGCCCGGATCGATTCCCATCTTCGCCGCTATGCGAGGATTGCCCAGCCCGTCATGCCCGGGCTGCTGCGGCATAAGGGCCTCATGCTGGACCGCAGCATGAATTCGGCGGCGGCGGATGGAACGGAGCTTGCGCTGACCGTCCGGGAGTATGAAATTCTCGCGCTGCTTCTGTCCGCACCGACCAAAGTATTCACGAAAGCCAATCTGTACGAAAGCGCATGGAACGAACCCTTCTATGGAGATGTGAACACGATCAACGTCCATATGAGCAATTTGCGGAGCAAGCTGGCGAAAGCCGCGCCAGGGAGCGATTTTATCGAAACCGTCTGGGGCATCGGGTACCGGCTCAAGCCTTAAGACATTCTTTAGAATCGGCTTTAGCTCCTCTTATGGTTTCGTTTCTATACTTGGTCTATCAACAGAAGGAGGCCAAGACCATGACGGGCGACTATGTCCTGCAGACGAACCAGCTGTCCAAGAAATTCAAAAGCAGCACAGCGCTTCACAACGTGGAGCTGTCTATCCGCAAAGGCTCCATATATGGATTCATCGGGCAGAACGGGGCCGGGAAATCGACCTTGATCCGCATCGTTGCCGGACTCGCCTTTCCGACCGAGGGCTCGATCGAGCTGTTCGGGGCCAGCGACGAGCGGTCCTTGATCGAGGCCCGCAAGCGGATCGGGTCCATCATCGAAAGCCCCGCCCTGTTCCCCCATATGACCGCCAGCGAGAATCTGGAGGCGAACCGGATCCTGCGCGGCATTCCCGGCAAGGATTGTGTCCCGAGGACCCTTGAATTGGTCGGACTGCAAGGAACCGGCAAGAAGAAGGCGAAAAACTTCTCGCTCGGCATGAAGCAAAGGCTGGGCCTGGCGATCGCGCTTCTGGGCGATCCGGAATTCCTCATTCTGGATGAGCCGACCAACGGGCTGGATCCGATGGGCGTCGTGGAAATGCGGGAGCTGCTCAAGCGTCTCAACCGCGAGCGGGGCATAACGATCCTGATTTCCAGCCACATCCTGAGCGAGCTGTATTTGCTGGCGAGCCATTACGGCATCATCCATCGCGGCCAGCTGCTGGAACAGCTTACCGCCCAGGAATTGAACGGCAAATGCCAGCAGTACGTGCTGATCAAAGCCGACAATCCGAACATGGCGGCAGCGGTTGTCCAGCGCGAGCTGGGCACGGCCGAATTCGAAGTGCTGCCGGATGGCGCGATCAAGCTGTACAGCCCCATCGACCAGCCGGGCAAGGTATCATCGGCTCTCTTTTCGGCAGGACTGGAGATCGAGCAGTTCACTCCGATGGGAGAAGATCTGGAGAGCTACTTCACCAAGCGGATCGGCGGTGGTTCCCATGTATAATCTTATCCGTGCCGAGCTCTTCAAGCTCCGCAAGGACCGTTCGTTCCGGATGCTGATGCTTCTGCTCGCCTGCGCTTCGCTGGGCTATCCGCTCCTGTACTATTTCGACAGCGTCGGAGAGCCGCAGAGAACGGGCGCCGATTTTCTGGTCCAGTTCATCTCGGGAAACGGATTCATCATTAAATTCGGAGTCGCGATCCTGGCCGGATTTTTCATCGCCAACGAATATTCGACCGGTGTCATGAAGACGATCGCCTCGTCGGGCAACGACAGATGGAAGCTGTTCGCAGCCAAGCTGGCCGGCTTCCTGGCCGGAGCCATGGCTCTCTCCCTCGTCTTTCCGGTCGCAAGCACGATTGAAGCTTCGATTCTATCCGGCTTCGGCCATCTCCCGGAGGGAACCTCGGCTCTCTACATCCCGAGGGCGCTCGGACTTACGATGCTGTATGCGGCCGGATACGCTGCTCTCGGGGCTCTATTCACCGCCATCCTGACCGATAGCGGCAAGACGATCGGCTTCAGCATCATTTTTTTCGTGATGATCGATTCCGTTCTGGTCGGCTTGGGCACACGCATTCCTTTCCTGGCTACCGTGTATGACTATTCCATCTTCAAGCGGATCGGCGATATCGGCGCTCCCCGCATCGACAGCGGCGAGCTGCCCGCTATGGTGCTTGTGCCCGTGCTGACGATTGTCGCATCGGGACTGCTCGGCATTGCCGTCTATCGCAGAAAAGAAATCAAATAACAATAAAAAGGCGGCGGGAGAATGCTGCTGATTCTAACGATACTGTCCGTTGCAGCGGCGGCTCTCCTGCTTGCCCGTCTGCTCCTGACGAGGCGGGAGCTGGGACGGATGACAGAGCAGCTGCGACGCTACAACGAGCGGACAACCGGCAAAAAGCTCGATGCCGCTCTGTTCGACCGAAAGCTCGAAGACCTTGCCGGGCAGATCAACCGCCAGTCGGATCTCATCGTGGAAGCGGAGGCTCTGAGAAGACGAACCGAGAATGAGCTCAGGCAAGCGGTAGCGAACGTTTCCCATGATATCCGCACTCCTCTGACCTCCATCATGGGCTACATTCAGCTGCTGGAAGCGGACTCGATCACTCCCGAAGAGAAGCTGGAGTACGTCGCCATCGTGAAAAACCGGACGAAAAGGCTGCAGGCGCTGCTGAACGATTTCTTCGAGCTGTCCGTCGTCGAATCCACGGATTATCATCTTGCATCGGAGCGGCTCGGGATGACCGCGCTCCTGTCCGACATCCTGGTCGGGTTCTACGACCGGTTCAGCGAACGCGGCATCATGCCGAACCTGATGCTTCCGGATGAAGAAATCCTTGTATATGCCGACGGGCAAGCCGTGCGCAGGGTCGTGGAGAATCTGCTCGTCAATACGATCAAGCATGCGGACGGACGGGTCGACGTCTTCTTCGAGCGGCGCGGGGAGCAAGCCGAGCTGCGAATCGTCAATGAAGCCAAGGAATTATCCGGCAGCGATTTGAGCCTTCTATTCGACCGCTTCTATACGCTTGACCGCACCCGATCCTCCCAAGGATCGGGGCTTGGCCTTTCCATCGCCAAAAGCTTGATGGTGAAGATGAACGGCTCGCTTGCCGCGGAAATGGACGGCGACAGCTTGACGATGACTTGCCGCTGGACGCTCTGAACCGGGTATTCCGTCGCTCCTATCTGTCATTGCCTGACGGTCAAGGCCGGCCTTCGAGGCCGGTTTATTGCCTGCATGGAGGCTGCAAGAAACTTGCAGCCTTTTTACTTTCGGTCCTGGTCTTTGCCGATGTACAGGAACGAAAGCAAGCCGCCGCCGATCAAAACAACCGCCGTCACGATCAGCGCCAAGTGCATCCCGGCCCTCAACGAATTGCTGCCGCCCAGTATCGAGCCGAGAATGGCGACCCCCAGCGCCGCTCCAACCTGGCGGCTGGAATGGAGAGCGCCTGACACCGCGCCGGTCTGCTCCCTTGGGACGGAAGACATTACGGCCGTCATCAACGCCGGAATCGTAAAGGACACTCCGAAGCCGAACAGCACCAATCCAATCGGCGCAAGGGCGTCGCTTGCGTCCGCATCCGTCCACACCAGCAGCCATGTGCCCGCCGCCGCAAGGCCAAAGCCTGCTGCCATCGGTATCCGCGCGCCGATGCGGGCCACGATCCGACCGGTCAGAATGGGATTGAAGGCCATCGGAACCATCATGGGAAGGAGCGCGAGGCCTGTTGTGTGCGCCGAAAATCCGCGTACTTGCTGAAGGAACAAGGGCAGCACAAATAGAATTCCCGCCAAGCCGATGTTGATCGCCATCCCGGCAAGCAATCCCGCCGATACCGTCGCATTCCTGAATAAGCGCAGCGGAAGGAGCGGCGTCTTGCCTTTGGCTTCCACAAGCACAAAGAGGACGGCGCCAACCAGGGCCAGACTGATTGCCGCCATGACAGCCGGCGATCTCCATCCGTACGTTTGCCCTTGCATGAGTCCGAACGATAAGGCAGCTATGGCTGCAACAGCCGTGATTTGCCCGCCCCAGTCAAAGCCGCGGCTCGGCTTGAGCTCCGTTTCCCTGACGAACAGGAACGTCATGAGCAAGCTGATGAATGCAAGCGGCAGGTTGAGGAGGAATATGCTGCGCCAACCGAACGAGTCCGCAAGCAGCCCTCCGACAACAGGTCCTGAAGCCATCGCTATCCCCGTAACCGCAGCCCATATGCCAAGCGCCCGGGCACGTTCCGCAGGCACAGGGTAAGCATGGGCGATCAGGGTGAGCGAGGCCGGCGTCAGTGCCGCCGCTCCTACGCCAAGCAGCGCGCGCAAGCCGATAAGCGCCCCGAGAGTCGAAACGGCTCCCGATAAGGCCGATGCTGCGAGAAAAAGGGTAAGACCGACTGCATAGACACGCTTGGCCCCGAGCTTGTCGGCAAATGCGCCCATGGACAGCAGCAGCCCGGCAAATACGATCGTGTAGGCGTTGACCACCCATTGAAGGCCGGATATTCCGCCGCCCAAGTCATCGCGGATCGCCGGCAGCGCGACGCTCACCACCGTCATATCCAGAAGCACCATAAAGTATCCGATCGAAAGCCCGAAGAGCAGCATGGCTTTAGCCGGCTTGCCCAAGCTGTTGGACTTTGTTTGCATTGCTTTTTCCAAAGCAAGTCCCCCTCCATGACAATGGTAAGCATTCTCCGTGTCTTCATGGATAGGGTATAATGATTCGCATACTGGAATAAGATGAGGGATTATCCTAGGAGTCGTCCTCCTACGATAACAAGGAGGACAGAGGAGCTATGGAACCATCCGACTCTGCGAGGCTTGTTGAACTGGCGCAGTTTCTGAAAACGCGCCGAGCCCGGATCTCGCCCGAGCAAGCCGGCTTGCCTCATGGCGGCCGGCGGCGCACGCCTGGACTCAGGCGCGGGGAAGTGGCCCAGCTGTCAGGCGTCAGCGTGGACTGGTACACATGGCTGGAGCAGGCGCGGAGCATTCAAGTATCCGCCCAAGTGCTGGACAGCATCGCAAGGGCTCTCCAGCTTGATTCCAATGAACGGAACCATTTATTCCTGCTGGCCCTGCAGCAATCGCCCGTCAGCCCGATGCCGGCCGTCAACACGATCAGTCCGACTATCCAACGCTTCCTTAACCTCCAGGGAACAAGTCCGGCCTATGTGACCGATCAAGGCCTCAATATTGCGGCTTGGAACCGAGCTGCGAACTTGATCTACGGGAATTACGAGGGGATGTCGGCACGCGAGCGAAATACGATATGGCGGACATTCACTTCGCCGTATGTGCGGCAGCTGCTTCGGGATAACTGGGAAACTCACGCCCGGCACCGCTTGGCTCTGTTCCGATCCAGCTACGGAAAATTCGCCGGCAATCCTTGGTGGGTGGAGCTCATCGAGGATCTCAACCGGGCTAGCCCGGAGTTTAAAGCATGGTGGCCGAAGCACGATGTTCTGAATGGCCCTGAAGGAAAGAAAAGAAATCATCTCCCGGAAGTCGGGCTGCTCGTATTTGATCAGGTGTCGTTTCTTGTATCGGATGCTCCCCACCTTACCATCACGATCAATATCCCATCCGATGACGATACGACCTCCAAGGTGGGCAGGCTTCTATCCCAACCCCCCTCCTAGCAGCGGGCCCTCTTCCTCTGCCGCGGAAATCTCCCGGATATTTCTGTTCCTGAATTCTCTTGATGACAGGAAAAAAAAGTGATTAAATAAAATAGACTGATCAGTCTTTTTCATGAAGGAAACAACAATCGTTTCTAATGGGAGGCTTTTGCATGGAACTGAAATCCCTCGACCCTAACATTCGGACAGCTGTCGGCCAGTTCAAGGCATTGGAAGAGAAGATCGCTCATCTAAGCATGATCTCGAGTCTGGTCGGGTGGGATCAGAAGGTGACCGCTCCCAAGAAAGGGAGAGACTTGTTCGCCAAAGCATTCGGGACCTTCCGCACGGAGCAGTTCAAATTATCCGTGTCGGAGGAGATGGGCTCGCTTCTCCGCCTCCTGTCCGCTCCCGAGGTAATGGCTGACCTGGACGAAATGACGCAGGCGCAGCTTCGGGAGCGCACCGCAGAATATGAGCGCTTCAAGAAGATCCCCGAAGACATGTACCGCGATTATGTCGTCCTCACCTCCAAAGCCAACCATGCATGGGAAGAAGCCAGAGAGAAGAGCGACTTCTCCCTCTTCCAGCCTTATTTGGAGAAGATCGTGGACTTCAACCGCAGGATGGCGGAGATTTTCGGCTATGATCACCATCCTTATGATGCGCTTCTGCATGAATTCGAGCCGGGCTTGAGCGTCGCGGCATTGGATCCGTTGTTCGCCAAGCTGAGGGAGAGCAGCGTAGCCTTGCTGGAGAGGATCAACAGCTCCGGCAGCAAGCCTTCGACAGCCGTCTTCGAGCAAGCCTTCGAGGTGGATCAGCAGAAAAAATTCAACCACTACTTCCTTCCGATCCTCGGCTTCGACATGAACGCGGGACGGCTGGACGAGACGGTGCATCCGTTCGCCCAGTCCATGAACACCGGGGATGTCCGGATTACGACCCGATATCTCGAAAACAATGTGCGTTCTGCGGTATTCGGGACGATCCACGAGGCAGGACACGGCATTTACGAGCAGAACATCGATCCGCGCTACGAAGAAACCGTTCTATCCAGCGGAGCATCCTTCGGCATCCACGAATCCCAGTCCCGCTTCCTGGAAAATATGATCGGCCGCAGCGAGTCGTTTTGGGCGTATTTCTATCCCAAGCTCCAGGAGCATTTCCCGAAGCAGCTGGAAGACGTCAGCCGGCATGACTTCTACCGGGCGATCAACAGCGTGCAGCCGACGATGATCCGGGTGGAAGCGGATGAGCTGACGTACAACCTCCATATCATGATCCGGTATGAGATCGAGAAGGCGCTGATCAACGGAGACATCGAGGTGGCGGAGCTGCCGGCGATCTGGAACGGGAAGATGCAGGAATACCTCGGCATTACGCCTGCCAACGATACGGAGGGCGTCCTGCAGGATGTCCACTGGTCCTTCGGCGGCTTCGGCTATTTCCCTTCCTACTCCCTCGGGAACCTGTACGCAGCCCAGCTGCTGAACACGATTCTGCGCGAGAAGCCCGACTTCTATGCCGACATCGAAGCCGGCCGCTTCGAAGGCATCCAGGAATGGCTGAAGGACAAGATTCATCGTCACGGCAAGCTCTACACGCCGGAGCAGCTGATCCGCCAGGTCACCGGCGAGGATCTGAAGGCCGACTATCTAGTGGACTACCTGGAAGAGAAGTACAGCCGCATCTACGGTCTTTAGCTCAGGCGCAAGACAGGCAGCGGCATATCGCTTCAACAAAGAAAGATGGAGGATCCATGAGGGATCCTCCATCTTTCTTTGTTAGGTCCGCATTAAAAAACCAGAGCCGAGGTGATCGTCCCCCCCCCCCGGCTCTGCATGCCTGATCCGTCACAAATTGAACCTTCCGACCGCCGACTCCAGAGTGGAGCTCCTTTTCTTCAGCAGCTCCGTTGTATCCGTAATCCGTTTGGCCGCTTCCAGCTGATTCGTTGACATCCGCTGGATCGATGCCGCGTTCTCCGCCGTTGCCGCTGTGATCCGGGCGATCTGCTCTACCGATGCGGCGGCCTCCTCGGAGCCCGCCAGCACCTCTTCCGCAGCGGCGGAAATCTCCTGGATATGGCTGTTCACCATATGGAACCGATCCACCGTATCGACAAACAGCGCCTCCACCTGGGTGGAAAGCTCTGTTCCTCTGGCCATCTCCTCGGCTTCCTCCGCCATCCTCTCGCCGATAAGAACCGACTCCTGCCGGATTTGCTGAAGGAGCGAGGTAATCTGCGTCACGGACACGGAAGACGACTCCGCCAGCTTCCGGACTTCGCCGGCCACGACAGCAAATCCCGCTCCATGCTCTCCCGCCCTCGCAGCCTCTATGGAGGCGTTCAGAGCGAGCAGCTTGGTCTGTTCGGCGATGGTCGCAATCGCGTAGAGCACGGGTTCTATCTCATGCATGTACCTGTTCAGCACCTGCACGGAATTCGTCGTCTGCTCCGCCACATCGGAGATGGATGCGACCTGCTCTCTCAGCCAGAGAATCGAGCTTCTGCCCTGCTCCGCTGTTTCCAGCGCTCCCATGGAAGCGATCGACACGCTGGATGAAGCTTCCGACACCCGTTGGATGGCCTGGGTAATCTCCTCCATCGATTTTGCGCTTTCCTCCGCCCCGGAACGCTGATGCTCCGCTCCCTCGGCCATGTCCGCGATCGATTGTCCGAGCTGCACGTTCAAAGCTACCATTCCGTCCGCTTCCGTCTGGAACTGATCCGTGGAATGGACGAGGTCATGCGTGGTCATCTTCACATCGCGGACGACATCCCCGAGCGTGACGCCCAATCTCTCGGTCATCTTCATCATGGCCGAATAAGCTTGTCCGATCTCGTCCTTCGAGCTCGCCCGCCGAATATCCAGATGGCTTTTCGCCTCCGCGAGATCCCCCCGGGCCATCGCTTCCGCACCCTGGACGATCATTCCCAAGGGCCTCAGAGCCCGGGACATGAAC
The DNA here is from genome assembly GCF_002243345.2 of Paenibacillus sp. RUD330. Lineage (NCBI taxonomy): Bacteria > Bacillati > Bacillota > Bacilli > Caryophanales > Paenibacillaceae > Paenibacillus > Paenibacillus sp. RUD330. The sequence goes on along the minus strand of NZ_CP022655.2, from coordinate 157,026 downwards.
AGCGCGATGAGCAGAAACACAGCCAGCGTCAGGATTCCCATCAGAGCGAATACGGGCATGCTCTTATGCATGACTTCCCGATAGATCGTATCGTATACCGATACATCCGTATCGATTCCAATCGCCCCGATAACCGTTCCGGCCGAATCGTGAAGCGGCGCATAAGAGGAAATGTAATCCCCGTACTCCGGATTCTCGATGATGCCGGTTTTGGCTGTATGTCCCTTCAGGATCGCTTCGACCGCTTCCTTGGGCACATCGGTCACCTCGCCGATCGGCGACGCCGAATCCGATCCCTTCGGCTGGCCGTCGATGACAATGATGGGCTGACCTTTATCGTCGATTCTCACCGTATAGACGTACTGCGCCCCGATCTGCAGCCGATACCGGTTCAATTGCTCGCGAAGGCTCCAATAGAGATCATTTGCCCGCGCATCCTTCAGATACGTTTCATAGGACTTCAAATCGAATTGCCCCGCATAAGCTTCCGCCGTGTGCATGCTGAAGCTGCCTATCGCTTCTTCGCTTGCCTTCTTGGTGCTGCGTATCTGCAGATAGATCAAGGCGGAAGACAGGATGACGAGGGTCGACAAAATCATGATCGACAGCTTGAATACCAGACGGCTTCTAAATCTAAACATGCAGTCCATGCTCCCTTTGAAATCGTTTGCTAAATCGGCCCTGTTTCGGCTGGGTCCCCCGGCAATGAAGGGATCATCCTTATATCGGAATCAGCCGAGGGCATGTTTAGAGGATCCTATTTCAAGGGAACCTGCTTGGACAACCGTTCAAACTCTTCCATGTAGGGCCCCAAGCGGGTCTGAATGCCCTGCAAATACTTGAGGGCCGCATCTTGCTCACGCTGAGCCGCCTTGGTGTCTGCCGGGAATATGGAGCAGCTCTTGCGGATGGAGCCCTTGCGGTAATCGATGCTGAAAAGAGTTCCCTGTTTCAAGGAGGCCTTCAAATTCTCATGTCCTCCCATGATCTGCAGCGTCTCCTGGTTGCTTCTGTAGCTGAAGCTGAAATCGGGATCCGCGACCGCATGGATGACATCATATCCGTATAGAAGCGAGCCGTTCTTGAACGTACCGGTTTGAATCTCGTTCATTCGGACAACGCCGTCTTCCTTGGTTGCTTTGCGGGTAAGAGTTCCGTCTCCATCCATCCGATCCTGTTTCCAGGCTCCGGAGTACACGACTTTTTGCCGTTCGCCTTCAAGAACGTATTCGTTGATATATTTTCCGGTTCCCGCACGTTTGCCGTCAATAAAATCACCCGAGTATTGCTTGCTGTATCCCCAGTTCATCGTGCCTGTCTTTGAGATGATCAGGTTTTGCCAACATCCTTAAAGACGCCATAACGGCCGGATATGTTGTTTCAACCCTAAACATGAAAAGCAAATCGGCCGCGACTGCACGCGGCCGATTGCGCTTGAACCGTTTCGGAGAGGCCGCTGGGCGAGCTCTCCCTCCCCTTTTGAGCAGCCGATGTCCGCTCTTCTTCACTTCACGCGGAAAGTGCGCTTGCCGCTGCGGCGGATGATCAGCAGCGCGGCCGCCAGATACACCAGCGCCAAGCCTGCCGCCAAGGAGGCGAAGGCGCCCGCTGCCGGCTTAAGCACGATGCAGGCTCCTCCCAGCATGGAAATGATCAAGCTGAAGATGAAGTACAGCGGATTTTTCACATTGAGCTCTGTAGAGTAGGGCTGGAAGAAGTAGTACATGAAGAGATGATGGACGGAGTAGAAGAGCGACAGGAACACGACCGATATCCATGCCAGCGCAACCTCCATCCCCCACCATTCCTTGCCCGCCGCGGCTTGCAGGATGGTGAGGACCGTGCCGAGAGCCGCAGCGATCAGCAGGTTGAACGCTGCGATCCGGACAAGGCGCAGGCGGAAATGCTGACTCGCTGCCGACCGGTAGAAGCTGTGCCGCATCAGGCTGAGGTCGCAGTGATAAAACATGGCCTTGCACATTTTTTCGCCGACCGCGATGAAGTTGAACCCCAGCAAAAGATACGGATATATCATCGCCAGCTCCAGTCCGAGCCCGTCGAGCTGCCCGCGGAATGCCAGCGCGGCTCCGGCCAGCAAGGCTCCCCCCGCTCCAATGACGATGAGGCGCATTTTGACCGGAGCCGCGAGCAGGCTCCGATGGCGGGCAAAAAAGATCGCATTCAAATAGCGGTAGCCTTCCAGTCCTTCCAGCTTGCGTCCGGCTTGCAGGGAGTAGTCGCTGTCCTTCGATCGGACGCTTGTCTTCTGCGCCTCCGACATCATCCGTCCGACGTCCAGCAGCGGGTCATCCCGCTTGGCGGCGGCATCGACCGTCCTTCTGTAATGCTTGTAGCGCCACAGCCGGACGGCCGCAAGCAAGCCGGCCGCCGCCATCAGGAGCTGAATCGGCAGGCTGAGCATCCAGGCTCCGGCCGCGGGTACGGCATCGTTCAGGAGCGGCGCATACGCAGCCGCGAACGAGAGGCAGATGACGGTCCAGACCAGCCCGACTTTCTTGATCAGGATGATGCCCTTGCGGTCATAGAGCAGCAGATGAAGGTATTCCATGAGAATCCGCCACAGGGTCAGCGCCGCTGCAAGCAGGATGGCATCCAGCGCGCCAGCCCCTAGCGCCGAAGCGAAAATGATCAGGACCGGCACATAAAAAACAAAATATGTCCCATAGCGGTACGCCAGAGTCGCCTTCATGTATCGGACCGGAGACAGCCTCATCAGCTTGACGGCGACGTACTTCTCCCGCTTGGGCTCCAGAATGGTCGCTGCGCTGACGCCAGCCGCGACAAAGCTGGTCAGGAAGAACAGATGAAGAAACAGCGTCCACCGCCCGTCTCCGGATAGATCCGGCATGACCGACACCGGCAGATAGAGAAGAAGTCCGACAAACGCCAGCTTGCCGGCAAAATTCCCGAGCAGGCTGAGAAGGAATGCCGCTGCCGACAAGATCCTCTTCGCGCCCAGCTTGGCGTAGAGCCCGTCGGGAATTCGCTTGCCGACAAGCGGCAGCTTCTGCAGGTAATAGACGAACAGATTCGCCATCGACGAGGTGCGGATCGCGATGAGAATGCTAAGCGTTCTCTGCATGGCTCTCATCCTTCAGCAGATCGATGACGCTCTGCTCGAACTCCGGGCTGCGCAGCAGATCGGCAGGCACGGAGGACAGCCTGCCCTTGCTCAGAACGACCAGCTCGTCGCATAGGTCGGAGGCGAGCTGCAGGATATGCGTGGAGAAGATGAGGATATGGTCCTTTTTCATTTCCCGCAGCATGGTTTTCATTTCCAGCGCCACGATGACGTCGAAGGAAGTAAGAGGCTCATCCAGCAGGATGACCAGCGGCTTGGTGATGAGAAACAGCAGCGTCTGGAGCTTGTTCTTCATGCCGTGGGAATAACCTTTGATCAGCTTATGCCGATCCTCCTCGGTCATGCTCATCATGTCGAAGTATTCATCGATGGTCCGGTCCATTTGCAGCCTGCCCCGGTTGATGTCCATGAAGAACCGCACGAACTCGTAGCCGGTCAGGAACTCGGGCAGGATGGGCAGCGAATAGACGTAGCCGACGTCCTGCTCGTCCAGCTCCCGCGCCTGACGGTCTTCCTCCAGAAGCACTTTCCCTCCGTCCATCCCCATTTCTCCGCTCAAGCAGTTGAACAGCGTTGTTTTGCCCGCGCCGTTGCGTCCAAGCAGGCCGTAGATTTTCCCTTTCTCAAACGTATAGGACGCTCCCTGGAGCACCTTTTTGCCGTCGAATTCCTTGACGACTCCATCGATCCGCAATCGCATTCGCAGTCCCTCCATCTTTGCCAAAAAACGGATTTTTGTGTTATCCGTACTATACGGACCAACCGCGGAGAGGTCTCAAATGGGAACGGGACGGGGTCGAAGGGTTTCTCCCGAATCCTCTTTTTTCATGAACTAATTTACACTTCATGTAACCTCTATATATACTGGATGGATATACATAATGAACCCAATCGGGAGGGATTTTGGTGCAAAAGACAATCAAAATAGGCATCGTAGGTTACGGAAACCTCGGAAAAGGCGTGGAGAAAGCGATCGCTCAAAATCCGGACATGGAGCTTGCGGCTATTTTTACCCGCAGACAGCCTGATGAAATGATCGGCGGAGAAGGTATCCGCTTCGAACATATTTCAGCCGTAGAGCAGTATAAGGGGATTATTGATGTCATGATCCTATGCGGAGGCTCGGCTACCGACCTTCCTGAGCAGACTCCCGCGATTGCGGGAATGTTCAACACCGTCGACAGCTTCGATACCCATGCCAAAATTCCGGAATTCTTTGAAAAGGTCCATGCCGTAGCCCTGCAGTCCGGCACCCTCAGCATTATCTCGACAGGCTGGGACCCGGGTCTGTTCTCGCTCAACCGTCTTCTGGCGGAAGCCATTCTTCCCCAAGGCCAAGAGTACACGTTCTGGGGCAAAGGCGTCAGCCAAGGCCACTCCGATGCGATCCGCCGGGTACCTGGCGTCAAGGCAGGAGTTCAATATACGGTGCCGGTTCAAGAAGTCATCGACCAGATCCGTTCGGGTCACACGCCGGAGCTCGCGACGCGGGACAAGCATGTAAGGGAATGTTATGTCGTTGCGGAGGAAGGCGCGGACAAAGAGGCGATTGCCGAGACGATCGTCACCATGCCGAACTACTTCTCCGACTACGATACGACCGTAACCTTCATTACCGAAGAACAGCTGCAAGCCGAGCATCAAGGCATGCCGCATGGCGGTTTTGTCATCCGGAGCGGTGTGACCGGTACAGGAACGAAGCAGATCATGGAGTTCGGCCTGAAGCTCGAAAGCAATCCGGAATTCACGGCAAGCGTTCTGGTCGCCTGCGCGAGAGCGGGGCATCGTTTGAGCCAAGAGGGAAATAAGGGGGCGAAAACCCTTTTCGACCTTCCGATCGGCTATTTGTCGCCGAAGTCGGCCGAGCAGCTGCGGCGCGAGCTTCTGTAGCCGTTTCCTCCGAAATATAAAAAACGGCATTGCCAGGCAATCTTGCCCTGGCAGTGCCGTTCTTCCTTTTCACAGACTATGCCTATTCGCTAATCAGACGCAAAGAATTCAAAGAGATTTTCGTAGACGTGGTTTTCCTTGCTCCGCTTCTATTTGTAGCGCTAGGCCGCGGAGTCTGGGATACGAGGGAGAGAGCGGATAAGGCCTGAATGGCAGCTGGGGAAATTTCTCGGATGGCGGAACGATAAAGCGGAAAGGAAAGGCCCCTGCAGATCCTTCTGCGGGGCCTTTTTGGTGTAGCTGATGAGTCTGTGCTCAATGGTTGTCGCTTCGTGCTGAGTACAATAAAATAATTCCAGCTATTACAAGCAAAACAGGAGCAAGGAACCAGAATATATGGACGTCAAATAAGCTGTACCGGAACGCTCCTGCGTTGTCATAGCCTGCGGTATATAACGATTTTAGACATGAAATAATGAAGCCTGTACAGAGTACGATGACAGCTGAAAGGAGAGAAGTACACCCTAGAAAAATTCTAATGTTAATCCCCCCGTTTATTTATTTCCATCCACGATGATAGTATTCCTTTTCAATTGATAAGTCTAGTTCAGTCAGAAGCTGTAGGATAAATTCGTTGCCGTTGTCGTATACCATGTAAGGTTATTCGAATATAGGTTTCCGTTGCCAAATTGATGACTTGCCGAGAATGATAATACCTTGTTGGTTGCATTGATTAAAGCCCCATGGCCGACTGTGAATTTTGAACCGGAGAGCCCATATCCTGAAATGGAATTTCCATTTCTGGAATAATAATTGGTTGTAAGCCCACTTGTCTTATCCCCTATTCCCTGCATTACAGTGGAAGATTGACCTTGCCAAGTATAGTTGAAACTCAATTCAATTCCCGTACCGCTTACACTAGCACCAATTTGGTATTGAGTAGCATTTTCCAAATTAAGACCCGACGTATTAGGGGACCAACTAATCAGTTTATTGGTTGTTGAGTTCGTTCTAATATTGGATTTATAACCAGCCGTCCATACCGCATTGTTTGTATCCGCCACACCAGCCGGTGAAATTTGGGAATCCGCAAGAATATAAAAATGTGTACCCGCACTATTAGCATATAAAATATAATCAGTTACTGCCTTTCCAGCGACATAGCTTACTGAGCCTCCACCCGGAGGTGTATATGAACCATTTACAGAAAAGGACTTCCTAATGCTTGTTAAAATATCGCCTTGTTGTGCCGTTGCCTGAGTAGAAACCTTAAAGTCCCTTGAAGAAAACTTGGCATCCATGTCACTTTTAAATTGAGAAATCAACGGATTCATTTCATTTGTCCCAATCATCTCTTCGGCGGAATTAAGCTGATTCGCAGCTCTTGAGGGCTCCTCGTTTTGAAGGACCGTTACTTTACCATTGGCATTATAAATGGCAATTAGATTTGTTTTCATGGGGACAACAACGTTTTTTTCACCATTAACAGTAGGTGTACTTTCATCAAGCTGAGCGTTAGGCTCTATTTCAGAGAACTCATCATTATCCAAAAACAATGGTACATGCAATGGCCGCAAAATTTCTTGGTACAGCGAAAGCTTTTGAATATTCTCTCCAGTAAAAACAATAGTGTTTCCCGGTTTATCCAGATGGTTTTTAATTTCACTTAATTTAGGAGCTAGCTGCGATTGGGATAATACATCAAGATTATAAGTTATGGTCGTTTCATTTTCGGCGGCTGAAGCAGTAAGCGAATAGGTGCCAGAAAGAAGAATGCTCAATAAGGAAAGAATTATAGACCATTTAAAAATTTTCAACTTCTGAGCCTCCCCAAGAGAATTATCGGCCGATGGTGAATATTAAACAAAATGATTTTATCTAAATCCCATATTTTATAATATTATTAATTATCTTGGGTTTTCCTTGTCCCGGTTGACTGCCACTTGTTGTAACGGGGGTGGCAGCGAACGGGAATCGTAGCCTAAGGTGCAGCGGAACAAGATTTGTCACGCCCGAGATGCCGATGTGAACCCAAGAACAACTGAAATGCAATATTAGATGGCTCGGAACCGAGGTTAGAAGGTGACAGCGTGACAAAAGTTAAGCTCGGAGCCGCGGAGAAGGAGCGAAAGGAACTGCCACCAAGGTGACAGAAGGTGACCGAGGGTGACAGTGGAGTGACAGTGGAGTGACAGGACAGAGCAAAAGAAGAAGTTTCTTCTTTTAGTTTAGCTAGCGCTCCGCTTTTTGCCTTATAAGGGTGTGGCTGAATAATGCTTTTGACCTTACAGCTCTTCAACAACCATTTGACCCGATCACCTCGCTGTGGTTGGCTCCGGGGTTCCTGCACTGCTTTCTTCGGGTTCTTGTTTGCAAGCTGTTTGCAGAAAAGCCCAAAAAGGACTGCAACAGGCCACTCGCTCCTAACCTGTCACAGCCCCCAAACCCGCGTCCGACACGGCTTCTCGGTTCTTACTCGTCCCCTGTCGCCACCGGATTATCGCTGTACGAAATCCAATCACTCCAGCTGCCCGCATACAGCTTCACATTCGTGAAGCCTGCCGCTTCCAGAGCGAGCACGTTCGGCGTGGCCGTTACGCCGGAGCCGCAGTAGACAATCAGCTCGCGGTCCTTCGGAATGCCGGCGAAAGCCTCGTCCAGAGCCGCGCCGGACTTCCAGCGGCCCTGCTCGTCCTGAACGCCCTTCCAGAACCGGTTGACGGCGCCGGGAATATGCCCGGCCTTGGCGTCGAGCGGCTCCTCGATGCCCGCGTACCGGTTCGGGTCGCGGGAGTCGATCAGCAGCGGGGCGGCGGCTTCGCCCGCCCCTTCCGCTGCCTCGTTCGGCTCCTCTGCCGAGCCGAACGTCGCTTCGAGGCCGTCTACGACGGAGGCCTCGACGCCGAGGCGGTCAACCGGGGCCAGATTCCCCGGTTGGACCGCCTCCACGGATGCGCGCCCGCCGGCCGCATCCGTCCCGGCATGGCCGCCGCTGCCGCCGGCGGCCCAAGCCCCTGGCGCCGCCGCAGACGAGGCGGCGCGCACTTCCTCCAGGCCCGCGAGCCGATGCGGCTGCGGCCTGGCGGCAAAGCCGCCCGGGACGACGATGCGCGTCTCGGCCGTCACGGGAAAGCCTGCGGCTTGCCAGGCGCCGAAGCCTTCGTCCATGACGTAGACCGCGTCATGACCGAGCCAGCTCAGCAGCCACCACAGGCGCGAGGCCATCGCCCCGCCCTGGTCGTCGTACGCGACGACACGGGAGTCCGGGCCGATGCCCGCGCGGCGGAACACCGCCTGCAGCGCCTCCGGATCCGGCAGCGGATGGCGCCCGCCATGGTCTCCGACCGGAGCGGACAAATCCTGCTCCAGGTCCAGGTACACGGCGCCGGGAATATGGGCTTCCTCATAGGCAGAGCGCCCCGACAGCGGCTTGCCGAGCGCGAACCGGCAGTCCGCGATGACGACATCAGGTTCATACATCCGGGCCAGCAGCCATTTCGGCGAAACGATGGTTCCCATGGACGAAATCCTCCTCATAAGCGAATAGGCTTGGCTCCGATTCAAGCCTGCGCCGTGATCGGTTCCAGCGATTCTAGAAGCGTGTTGAAAAATAGGTGGCCTGCGGTCGGTATGGGTCTCCAATCGCTGTTGTCCTTCTGATTTCATTGAATAAGGGATTAGCAGTTGAAATCAGACGACTAAGGCGGACGCCGACGGTTTTCCGACTCGATTCCGACCCCCCGGTCACTTTTTCACCACGCTTCCAGAGCTTGTTCTGCAAGTACCCAGGCTGTTCATCCGAACAGGAGGCCAATGTCAGCCTCTTCTATTCGGCTGCTCGGCGCTCTTTCCCATTGCCGATGCAACTTTTCCGTCTTTTTTGCTTGACTCGGCCGGCTCAACCCGCTACCGCCGATACAGCTTTTCCATCTTTTTCAGTCCAACCTTCCGGCTCACTCCGCAGCAGCCGAAGCCTCCCCGCTCTTGCGCTCCCCGCCCCGCATCGCCAGAAGCGCAAGCAGCAGCACGAGCAGCATGGCGGCCATCGCGGCGGTCATCTGCAGCAGGACATGCCAGTCATAGGCGTCGAGAATCCAGCCCGCCAGCTTGGGAAAGAGCGCGCCGCCAAGGCCGCCGCAGGCGACCATGAGGCTCGTCGTGCGATCCGTCATGCCCGGCAGCTTCTCGTTGACGTAGATCAGCGCGACCGCGAAGATCCCCGCCATGAACAGTCCGGCGAGCGCGACGAGCACCAGCATCCAGGACAAGCCCGACTCCGATACGCCCGACATCAGAACGAGAGACACGAGCGATGCTCCTACGGATGCGAGCAGATAAGTCCGGTAGCCCGCCGCCTTGGTCGCCGCTCCGATGAACAGCCGTCCGGCCACCATCGTGCCCCAGAACAGGCTGAGAACGGCCGAGGCTTCCGCTTCCTTCAGTCCAGCTTGCGCGGTCATGACCGAGGGCAGATAGTTCGCGAACACCATCTCCATTCCCACATAGAGGAAAAAGAACAGCATGCCGGCCATCAACAGCGGCATCGAGCCTCTTGCATAGCGGGGACGGACAGGCCGGTCCGCCGGCTCCGGCGAGGAGCCGGCGATGCTGCCGGCCGGCTCGGCGAGACCTTGCCTCGCTGCGGCCGCCCCATGGCCTGGATGCCCGCTCTCCCCTCTTGCATCGGCCATAACAGCCGTACCTCTGCCGGAACCGGCAGCAGGCTCAGCGGAAGAAGCCAGCCTTTCTCCGGCAAGCCCTCCGTCTTCACCTGCAGTTCCGGCGGGCACGGCGCCCTTTTCTCCGGCGTCTTCGCCATCCGTCCTCTGCTTGACCATGACCGGACCATCCAGGCCCGGCGCAGGCGCTTCGCCAGACGAGCCTTCAAGGAGAACGGGCCGGCGCGGAACATAGGCCACCGCCTCTTCCGCCTCCCCGAACGACAGCGTCATCCAGAGCAGGAGGCAGATGCCCGCCAGCGCGGTGAGCACCGGGAAGCTCATGGGCCAGATTCCGCCCTGGATGAGCAAGGAAGCCACTCCGGGCATTACGAGCGCTCCGACGCCGAAGCAGACTTCGAGCCAGCCCATTGCGGAAGCTTTGCCTTTGACGAATACGTCCATGATCAGCGCGCCTACGACGGCCTCTGTCATGCCGAAGCCGAACCCGGCCACCGGCGCGACCAGCAGAATGATATCCCAAGGCGGCAGCGTGCTGTACACCGCTTCGGCAATTGTCAGCGCTCCCATAGCGAGCACCAGCGTGCTCCTGCGGCCGATCCGCGAGGAGAGAGCCGGCGCCGCCAGAACGCCGATCAGAAACCCGATGAATTGGTTGGTGATCCATTGCCCTGCCGAGCTGTAGTCAAGCGCATACTCCTTCATGACCGGCTCCAGCAGCGCCCCGGCGACGACATGGGCAAGCCCTATGACGAAATAGGACAGGCAACCTAGCAAAATCAGTTTTCGCATCGCAGCTCCCTCAGGTGCAAGTTTGACATGATGAGTTCCTGTTGTCTCCCCATCATATCATGAGAGCAATCGGGAATGGTATAATGGCCATGCTGGGCAACCGTTATCACGGCCGAAGGAGTGAACCCTTATATGACGAATAAACCCGACGGCGGGCTGGGCTGGCAGGTCGTGCCCATGACGGAGCGGCATGCCGAGGAAGTATGCGGCTGGCGCTTCGAGCCCCCCTATGACGTCTACAATAACGATCCTTGGGAAGTGCTCAGAAAGCTGGAAATCGAGATCGGCGATCCCAAGCTCAGGCAGGAGCAGTATGCAGCCGTGGTCGACCCGGAGGACGGCGAGCTGATGGGCTATGCGCAGTTCTTCCCCATCCAGGGCGTCACCCGCCTCGGTCTGGCGATGCGGCCCGATCTGTGCGGAGACGGGCTCGGCCCGGCCTTCGTCTCGCTGCTTGTCCAAGAAGCCAAGCGGCGCAAGCCCGGAGACGAGATCGACCTCGAAGTGCTCATCTGGAACCGCCGTGCGAAGCGCGCCTACGAGAAAGCCGGCTTCCGGCTGACCGACACCTACGAGCGGGGAACGCCGGAAGGACCGAAGATGTTCCACTGCATGGTGTACAAGGGACGCTGACCGTCAGCGGCTGGGATGGAACTCAGCCTTATTCATCCAGCCGCACGGATGGACACTGGCTCTATTCCTTCCATCATTTCGGACTCCCTGCAGCCTCCATACGCTCTCCCGTCAGCCCAGCTCATCCTCCCGGACGTCCACAAGCAGGAACATGTCCGGTCCAGCCGGCAAGGACACGGTGCGCACCCGGCCGTTCCGGTCGAGGTCCGTATAGGGCCTTGAGATGGCGAAGCGCCGTCCGGACAGCAGCTCCACGCTGCTGTAGACGAAGTAGGGACGCCAGCTCCAGTCCGAGCCCCGATACCGCTCCTCCTGAATCCACCCGCCCTCCGTCCGCTGGTAGTTGGCGGAGAGCTGAATGCCGTCGGACCGGCACAGATAGGCTCGGATGCAGCCTGCATCGAGCTTGCGGAGCAGCGGCGCCAGGAAAGCCTCTTCGCCGCCCTCCCCTCCGCTGTCCCGGAGCAGGCGCTCCGCCTCGCAGGCGAGCTCCTCGGCCTGCTTCCAGCGACCGCTTTCCTCTCCCGCCTGCTTCCGCTTGGTCTCCAGCAGCTCCGAGTCCAGCAGACGCTTGTACCGGTCCCGGCTGCCGAAGGCAGCCTCCGCTCCCGAGAACAGATAGCCTTGCACGTAGCGCGCTCCGGCCGATATCGCCCGCTGCAGATCCTGCCGGGTCTCGACCCCTTCCATGAGCAGGGAGGCGCCGATGCCGTCGGCGATGGCCGAGAGCGATCTCAGCACCCCGTGGAAGCCTTCGTGATGGGCGCTCCTGGACACCATATTCATATCGACCTTGAGCATGTCCGGCTGGATATGCGCGATCCGGTCCAGATTGCTGAACCGGCTTCCGACGTCGTCGACGGCGATGCTGCAGCCCGCCCGGCGGAACTCCCGCACGGCTCCCACGAGGCATTCGATTTCACCGTCGAAATCCTCTTCCGTCACTTCGATGCAGATCAGGGCTGGATCGACGGCCCATCTCTCCAACAGCTTCAGCATATGAAGGACCGAGCTGTCCACGCTGCCGGAGGAGCACCCGGACAGCCAGCCCGGCTGCAGATTGATGAACAGCTTCTCGGTCCGCCTCATCCGGCCATGCTCCTGCACCGCCTGCTCCCGGATGAAGGCGTCGAGCTCCCTCTTGGCTTCCTCGGAAACGCCGGGATGGCTGAAATAAGCCCCCAGGCTGCGCGCGCCGAAGGCTCCGCAATCTCTTCCAAGGACTTCGTATCCGGTTACGATCCGGGTATCCAGGGCCAGGATCGGCTGATAGTAGGCTCTCGGGTTCTGCGGGCGGGACGGCTGGTCCGCCTCCGGCCGCTCGCTTGAATCCATCGTCATCGCTGGGGCCTCTCCTGTACCGGTCAATTATGTAAGGTAATCTGACATTAATTGCTATTGTATCGGACTCTCCCTTGCGTGACAAGCTTTCGAAGAGCTCCGGAGAGAGCAGGGAACCCTTTCCCCAGCCTTTTTTCGCGCATCGCGATCAGCCGGCATGCGGCACGCATCCGGCTGATCGTTTTTTCCATCTCCACTTTCCCGGCGCATTCCTGCCCGCTCCCGGCTGACGCATCCCCATTCCCGGCGATGGCTCAGATCAGCCGCACGATGCGGGCTTCCTTGCCGTCCACCAGCACCTCAATGACATGGAACTTGGGCTTATAGGCGACGATGCCCTCGCCCACATGCAGGATCGGCTCCTCGCCGAGGCCGTAGAAGACATCGTCCGCCAGCGCCTCCATCACTTCATGCTTCTCCTGGTCGCCAAGCCCGCTCCAATCCTCCTGGCTCATATCGAAAAAGGAGTAACTATCGCGAATCGCGCTCACCGCGACCGTCAGATCTTCCAATATTTCCTTGTATTCCCTCGCATGCTTCACGCCCATGCCTTCCGCCATCCTTCCTGTAAATACGGATCTATTTTCCTATTGTACACGGATATGAGGGGCCTTAACGCCTGGTGACACAATAAAAGCCAAAATTTCTCTAATCGCAACCAGCCGAGAAGTCGATATATAGGACACAAAGGGCTCGGCTCCGCATCGCCTCGGCGCTTGGAGAGCCTGTCATCAACCATTCTTGGACGGGGTGTATTATGGAAAAATCCACATTCATCGGTATTGTACTGGGTTTTGCGGCCGTATTGGTCGGCATGGTGCTTAAGGGAGCTCCGCTCCACAATCTCGCTAACCCAGCGGCATTTATGATCATCATTGTCGGAACGGCCGCGGCGCTCTTCATCGGCTTCCCGATGTCGGAGATCGCCAAGTTCCCGACTCTCCTGAAGCTCGTCTTCTTCAGTCCCAAGCTGCTTTCCCGCCAAAATCTGATCGGCATGTTCGCGGACTGGGCTTCCGTAACCCGCCGCGAAGGACTGCTCGCCCTGGAGACGAAGGTCGAAGACATCGAGGACCCGTTCCTGAAGAACGGCATGCGCATGATCATCGACGGCAACGACCAGGACTTCGTGCGCGAGGTGCTGCTCGAGGACATCGCGGCGACGGAGGACAGGCACAAGGCCGGCGCCCTCATCTTCACCCAAGCCGGCACCTACGCCCCGACGCTCGGGGTTCTCGGAGCCGTTGTCGGACTCATCGCGGCCCTCTCGGACATGAGCGACATGGAGAAGCTGGCGCATGCGATCGCCGGCGCGTTCATCGCGACGCTGCTCGGCATCTTCACCGGCTACGTGCTGTGGCATCCAATCGCCAACAAGCTGAAGCGGATCTCCAAGCGCGAGATCCAGCTCAAGCTGATGATGGTTGAAGGCCTCCTCTCCATCCAGTCGGGCGTCTCGACGATCGCCATCAACCAGAAGCTGTCGGTCTACCTGACGCCGAAGGAACGAATCCAAATGCAGGAATCGAAAGAAGGGAAGCTCATTGAGCAAGAAACATAAGCACGACGACCACGAAGAGCATGTGGACGAGTCCTGGCTCATCCCCTATGCCGACCTGCTCACCCTGCTGCTCGCCCTCTTCATCGTTCTCTACGCCTCCAGCTCGGTCGACGCCAAGAAATTCGAGCAGATGAGCCGCGCCTTCAACATCGCCCTCAGCGGCGGCAACGGCGTCCTCGAGAGCTACAAGTCGATCGACGCCCAGGCGATGGTATCCGACAAGAAGGAAAAGGAGCAGGGACAGTCCTCCTCGCAGTCGACCCAGGACTCCCAGAGCCTGGACAAGGCGATGCAGGAGCTGATGCGCAAGGAGCAGGAAGATCTCGAGAAGCTCAAGCGCCAGGTGGACAAGTACATCAAGGACAACGGCCTCAGCACCCAGCTGGAGACGAAGCTCAATCAGTCCCGCCTGATGATCACGATCAGCGACCGCGCCTTGTTCCCTTCCGGCAGCGCGGCCGTGAAGCCCGAATCCCGCAAGCTCGGCACCTTCATCGGCGGCATGCTGCAGAAATATCCCAATTACGAGATCATGGTGTCGGGCCATACCGACAACCAGCCGATCAACAATTCGGAATTCAGCTCCAACTGGGATTTGAGCACGATGCGCGCCGTCCGCTTCATGGACGTCCTCCTGCTCAATTCGAACCTCGACCCGAAGCGCTTCAGCGCGGTCGGCTACGGCGAGTACAAGCCTCTGGCCACCAACGACACCGATGTCGGCAGAGCCAAGAACCGGCGGGTCGAGGTGTCCATCATCCGCAACTACGCCGAGCCTTCAGCCAAAAGCGAGGTATCGGAAGTATTCAAGTAGGAGAGCTTCCTCTCCCTCCGACCGCAGCAAGCTCTTGCACCAATGTGCCGGCGCGCAGGCATCCACCCTCGCATGGCTGTACCCAGTCATCGCCGCTTCAGCGCCCGTCATCACAAAAAGCCCCGCTTCCGCCGGTTCAACCGGAGAAAGCGGGGCTTTTCAGCATGGCTCGCGCGGGCCACGCTCGGCGGCGGAGCCAAGGGAGGCAAACGATTTCCTGGACACCCTCAAACGGCTCCATCGGCAGCTTGATTCCTGCCGCCGTCTCAGCTCCGGCTTCCTGCGGGCGAAGCCGGCTCATAGTCCAGATCGGAGAACAGCTGCTGCAGCTCCTCGCGGCTGAGATCGCGCCACTTGCCGACCGGCAGGCTGCCGAGCTGGATGTTCATGATCCGCAGCCGCTGCAGCCGGCGCACCTTGTAGCCGAAGGCGCTGCACATGCGCCGGATCTGCCGGTTCTTGCCCTCGGTGAGAATGATCCGGAAGGTCCTCTCTCCGACCTTGGTCACCTTGCAGGGCAGCGTCATGCTGCCGAGGATGCGGACCCCCTCGCTCATTCCCTTCAGGAACATCGGCGTGACCGGCTGGTCGATGGTCACGACGTACTCCTTCTCATGGCGGCCTTCCGCGCGGAGAATCCGGTTGACGATGTCTCCGTCGTTGGTGAGCAGAATCAGACCCTCGGAATCCTTGTCCAGGCGTCCGATCGGGAAGATCCTTTCCTTATGGCCGACAAAATCGACGATGTTGCCTTCGATGTGGGACTCCGTCGTCGACGTGATGCCCACCGGCTTGTTCAGAGCCAGATAGACATGGCCCCGATGGACGGATACCAGCTCGTCCTTCACCCGGACCTCGTCGCCATCCTGGACTTGGGATCCCAGGACGGCAAGCGCGCCGTTGATCGTAACCTGTCCGCCTTCTACCAGCTTGTCCGCTTCCCTGCGGGAGCAGAACCCCGTTTCGCTGATCCATTTATTGATACGCAATCGATCCACCTCGGCTCTCGCTGCCTGCCTAAGCGCCGCTTCGGCAGCAGCTTCAATGGTACCATTGTACCACACCCGCAGCCGCTCTCAAGAAGCTGCTCCGTCTCCGCCGCTGCGCCGATCGGGGGACATGGGCAGCGTAATGAGGATGGATGTGCCTTGGCCAAGCTTGCTTTGGATTTCCATGCGGCCTTTGTGGCTCTGGATGATCCGCTGGCTGACCATGATGCCGAGTCCCGTTCCGGTTTCTTTGCCCGTAAAGAAAGGATTCCCGATCTTGGGGATGATATCCTCCGGAATGCCGATCCCTTCATCCGTGATCCGGACCGAGACGGAATGCGGCTCTTCCCTTTGGATGTCGAAGTATACGTTGCCCCCTTGAGGCATGGCTTTGATCGCGTTTTTGATGACATTGATGAATACCTGCTTGAGCTGGTTCTCCTCGCAGGAGATCAGGCAGCTGTCCTTCGTGAAGCGGGTATGGAAGACGGCATTCTTGAGATGTCCCTCGCTGTCCAGCAGCGAGATGACGTCGCCGAGCGTATACCGGACATCCTTGATTTCGAACTTGGCGGCTTGGGGCTTCGCCAGGATGAGAAACTCGCTCACGATCAGATTGATCCGGTCAAGCTCGGCCAGCATGATGTCGTTATGCTGCAGATTCAGCCTGCCGCTCTGCTGCTGCAGCTGCAGGAATCCCCGCAGCGTCGTCAGCGGATTGCGGATTTCATGGGCGACGCCGGCAGCGAGCTGGCCGACCGTCGTCAGCTTCTCGGATTGCCGCAGCAGCTCTTCCATCTTGGCTCTGGAGGTGACATCGCGGGCTACCGCCACCAGGCTCCACACCTCTCCCTGCGAGTTGCGGACGGCGGACATCGTCACGCCCACCATCAGGTAATCCCCGTCCTTATGGCGCCATTTCTCTTCTCCGGGCGGCAGCGCCTCCCCCTGAAGCATGCGGGCGAGCTCCGGATTCCGGTAGGCATGCTCGACGGGATGGACGACATCCGTAATGCGCAGAGTCGAAATGTCCGCAGGAGAATACCCGAATGTATGGAGGAAGGATTCATTTACCCTCAGCAGATTCCCGTCCAAGCCGATGATGACGATGGAATCGGCCGTGTTGTTGAAGATCGATTCCAGCTCTTCCTTCATGAGTGCATTTTCATTGACGGCCGCCTTAAGCTTGTCCGTATACGATTTCAGGCTTCCCGACATATGGTTGATGCGGCTCGCCAGCTCTCCGATCTCATCGCTGCGCTTCACTTCGATATCCCGGTCGAACCTGCCGAACGCGACTTCGTTGACTTTGTGCAGAATCCCCTTGAGCGGCCGCAGGAGCAATTGGATGATGATCCATGTCCCGATCAGCGTGGCGGCAAGGATGAGCAGAGAGCTGCTGATCTGATTGCGGCGGTGCATGGAGGAAAGGCTCTCGATCTGGGTCCGGTCGACGACGACGGAAATGACGTAGCTGTTGTTTTGAGCTTCCTGGAAGGGATACCAGGAACGGAGCACGGACTTGCCTCCGATGACCGCTTGCTCCGACTGCGCCCGGCCTGCTTCCGCCAGCTTCAGCAGCTCCATGCCCCGCGGATCCGAGGCATACTGCTCGCTTCCGTACTTCAAGGCGCCGGCATCGGCTCCCTTTTGCCCGCTCAGGCTCCAGATGCCGATCTCAAGCACCTCGGGCTGATAGATCCTGACCTGATCGATCAGCGTATCTGGAGAGTATCCATGCGTATAGATCGTCAAGGCAATGATGTAGGGATGCTCGGAATCGGTGTAATAGCCCCAGGAGACAGGAGCCTTGCCTCCATCCGAGAAGGTATCCTTCATGAGATAGCGCTGCCCGCTGGCTGGAGGCCCCAACGTCCACTCCACAGGAAGATCGCTCCTCCCGAGCGCCAGTTGGCCGATCCGTCTGGCATCGCTGGATGCGACGATCTGATAGCCGCCGGACACCGGCTTCAGCAGCTCCAGCTTCTCGGCTCCCGTCAGCTTGGCCGCCTGCTTGAGGCTGGCCTGCGTATCGTCTTTCCCTACCAAGGAGGCCGCCTGCACGACAGCGTGGCGCAGAATCGTCGCCGCTTTCTCGCGCTCCTTCTCCCTTCCGTCAAGGAATTCTTCCACCAGAGCCGACGTATGCTTCCCCACCGTCTCCGAGAACATGGTCGTTTGCGAGTTCAGCTCCCGGCGGATGAAATGATCATTAATGAAGACATTCAGGACCAGCATCACGCTGACCAGCACGGAAATGATAAGGGAAAGCCTGGTTTTGACGGACAATGCCGGACACATCCTTATATGAGGATCAATATCCAGATGATACCACATATATCCAAGCTGCGGCCTCTTCTGTTAAGGGTCCATCGGCATAAAAGGACTTTTGATCCACAGATCGACGTCCCCCTCTACTCTCTTTCGGATGTATTCACAGCTCTGTCCACAAAAACGATGACTTATCAACATTTTAAGAGAGTTGTGCACAGCGTTTCGGTGGACAGTTTGCGGGAAGATTCTAATAATTTATAGTTATCCACAAAATTGTGCACAACATGTTAACAAAAGAATGTTTGTTCGTAGCATAAAACGCTATTATTCGACATCCCCTCCCTGTCGAAAGTCACTTCTTAACGGGAGGATCGCGCTGATTCGCTTGCTTCGGCCTTTTATGCACAGATTCTGTTGACAAGCGGCTTGCATCCGCCCCGGGTATCGGGGACAATAAGTCCATACACCCGCATCAGGAAGGAAAGATGGATTTGCTTCGTCAGGAAGAAGATGAACGCTGGATGCGCGAGGCGATCGCCGAGGCCAGAAAAGCGGAAGCGATTGGAGAGGTGCCGATCGGCGCCGTTATCGTGCACGAGGGAAAGATCATCGGGCGCGGCCACAACCTGAGGGAATCGCTGCCCGACTCCACTGCGCATGCGGAGATGCTGGCCATCCGCGAAGCGAGCCGGAGCCTTGCCGCATGGAGGCTGCTCGACTGTACGCTGTACGTCACGCTCGAGCCCTGCCCGATGTGCGCCGGAGCCTTGGTCCAATCCAGAGTCAAGCGGGTTGTGTACGGCGCTCCCGATCCCAAGGCCGGCTGCGCCGGCACGCTGATGAATCTCCTCGATGAGCCGAGGTTCAACCATGAAGCCGAGCTCACGTCCGGGGTGCTGCAAGAGGAGTGCGCTTCGCTGCTCACCGATTTTTTCAGGCGTCTGCGCAAATCCCGTGCCAATCGGTAAAAACAAGTAAGGGCCTGCAGGTCCGGTTCTCAAGGGAGGCATCATCCGCTCTCTTGCTCACCGGGCCGCAGGCCCTTTTTTCCATATCCGTTCGAGCTTGAACTCGCGCTGCTGCTGCTGCAGCTCGACAATCAAGCGGTCCGCTTCCTCGCTGATGGCCAGAACTTCGGGATCCGTCAGGCTCCCCCGCTCCTCTGCTGCCTGGTATAGCCTTCTGCGCAGCTCCTGCAGCCTCTCCAATCGTTCGTTCCTCATCATATCGTCGCTCAAGCTACGCTCCTCACCTGGATGCTTCTTCCGTCGGGCTGTTCTTTATTATACCCGTATGAGGAGGATTTGTTTGTAATAACTTGTCGACAAAATAACGATAAATAATGGAAATATTCGACAAATCCGCTTTTGGATTAAGACTTTTGACTCATTTGAATAGGACTAAAGATTCAAAATTAAGGGAATCAAGGCAAATCCGAGGATACCAGCGAGGATCACCCACGAAACCGGATGGCCCCAGTTGAGCGTAAACCCGATGCCCGTCCGCTTCTCGACGAAAATGGCGGAGTCCGACCGGTCCCAATAGAAAGCTCCCGCCTTCCATTTCGCGTCCTCCCCCGGTCTCGAAGCCTCCATCCTGTTCTTGCCGAGCTTCATCATGCGGACGACGACAGCCGCCGACATGACAAGCGGCGCAATGCCCGCCGCCCCGATCAGGACTCCATTCATCCGGCTCCCGCCGTACAGCATGAAGACTTGCAGGAACCCCATGAAGATCATCATGCCGAGGCCCAGCAGAAGCAGGAGCAAGGACATCCCTTTGCGGTAGCGGCGCTGCTGCTCCTCCGAGCGCTCCGGATCGGCCGGATCGATCTTCACCCGTGCGGCCCCCGTCGTGTAGTTGACGAAGATGAATACGGCCAGCATGAACAGCTGGACAAAATTCATCTGGAATACGGTGCCGTAGGATTTGGCCTCAATCCGGTCCGGAATTCCTCGATCGTTATAGTGGGTGATGATGCTGTCCGGTATTCGGTCGTACAGCAGCCAAGCGGCCCCCGCGCAGATCAGGATGACGAGCAGATGGGGAGCAAATGCATACAGCGGGTAGTGAAGCCGCTCCTTGCGGATCGACAGGCTGGCGGCGATCCTTCTCTCCTCCTGCCAGCCCGCCTCGCGCTTGAGGCGCTCCGCCTTCTGATGGAAGGCGACGAACAGGCCTCCGGCAATGCCGAGCAGCGCCAGCAGCGCGCCGACCGGCAGCGTCGCCAGCCATTGCGTAAGGTCATCGGCCGGCATCGACCCGCCTGTTCTCCAGAGGATTCCCGCAGCGACCAGGATGCCGAATGCGAGACCGTACCCGATCACCTGACCCGTATAGGAACGGCGAAGCCTGCGGACGCCATCATCGTCGACGGCCGACTTCGGAACCGAGATTCCGAACAAGATATTCCGCGGTGCAAGGGACGGCTGGAACGCCGCCACGGCCAGGATGAGCAGATAGACAGCCCCCATCGTCAAGCCGAATCCGTACATTGACATGTTCATTGCTCCTTTCCCCCTTCATGCGTATCTTTTGCTTGAGGCCGGATGCTCCGATAGGCGCTTCGGCATCTGTCCAGAAACTCTTCCTCCCGCATGCTTCGGCATAACGCCTCAGATGCAAGCGATTCCAGCTTCCGGTCCATCCGCGCTCGGAAAGCATCCGTGACTGGCAGCGATCCAGCCGCCTGCACGACCGCTCCCTTTTGCCGGTGGATGTGGACAAAGCCCTCCTGCTTCAGCAGCTGATACGTCTTGTTGACCGTATGCAGGTTGATGCCGAGGTCGCCGGCAAGGCTGCGGACCGAGGGAAGATTCTCCCCGGACTCCAGCCGGCCCGATGCGATGCCTCGGACGATTTCGTCGTATAGCTGCGTATAGAGCGGAGTGTCGGACTCGTAGTCTATGGAGACGATCATGGCGGCATCCTCCTCCTTGTTCACTGTGTGTTTGTTATATACAAAGTATAACAGATAGAACGAGGTGAGGCAACCAGGCTTCCGCCCGTTCTCCTTGCCGGCTTCAAGTTCTGAATCTCGTCCCATCCTCATAGAGATAGAGACAGAGAACAGGTTTGGCGGGCTCGCTCGACGGGAAAGCTGATAGGAACGCAAGCGGGAGGATGGATGAACGATGATGGAGAAGAAGCGCAAGGAGCAATTCGCCGCGGGCGCCAGAATGGTGTACTGTCTAGACACGCATCGCCTACTGGCCGCCGATGACCGGCTCTATGTATTCACCACGGCATTCCGGACCTGGAGAGGCGTCAACTATCCGATTGCGGTCCGCAGGGAATCGCTGCGCCCGTCCTATCCGATGGCCGTGTCGGATTGACTCACCGGTTGCAGGGACGCCGCCAACCATGGTATAGTAAATCCGATGCGCGCCCGTAGCTCAGCAGGATAGAGCGACAGTTTCCTAAACTGCAGGTCGTACGTTCGAATCGTATCGGGCGCGCCATATCTACCCAAATGACCAAGAACCGCACGCTTGTGCGGTTCTTTTTTTATTTTCGACCCGTAGAATTGGAACTTTCTGTCTCATTGTGCGTTAGAATTGGAAGCGTGATGAAGGAAAGGGCGATGATCAATGGGCTTATTCGACGGACTGATGGGGAATGCATCCGAGCTTGCTCCCGCCGAGGTGCAGAGGGAATTCCAGCATATGCTGGGCCGGAACGAACGCGTGGAGAAAGCCTACAAGCTGATAAGGGACATGTTCCTGTTCACCGACCGCAGGCTGATCCTCATCGACAAGCAGGGACTGACCGGCAAGAAGACGGAGTACCATTCGTACCCGTACAAAAGCATCACGCATTTCGCCGTCGAGACGGCCGGCCACCTCGATCTGGACGCCGAGCTCAAGTTCTGGGTATCCGGCAGTCCGACACCCGTCTCGAAGACGTTCAACAAGTCTCTCAATATTTACGAGCTTCAAGCCGTTTTGACCGAATACGTGTGCAAATAAGCGTGAGCCCTTCTTCCTCTAGGATGAGGGGCTTCCATCTTTACAGCTCCTTTGCAACCATGCTATTATTTTTTTGCAAAGTTTTCGAGACGTGGCTCAGCTTGGTAGAGCGCTTGCTTCGGGAGCAAGAGGTCGCAGGTTCAAATCCTGTCGTCTCGACCATCACAAACCCTTACAACCGGTGCCTGCAGGCAGCGGTTTTTTTGTTGTTTCCTCCGTTCTTTTTACCAAACGGTGTCGAATCGGCCCATGCAGCGTTTATAATAGGGTAAAACCTTACCGATCGGAGGCGTCGCATGGGACTGTTCGATTTTCTGAAAGGCCAATTCATCGAAGTGATCGAGTGGCTGGATGACACCGGCTCCATGGTATACCGTTTCCCCGTCTACGACAATGCCATCAAAATGGGAGCCAAGCTCGTCGTACGCGAATCGCAGGCTGCCGTCTTCGTCAACGAAGGCCAGATCGCCGATGTTTTCGGCCCCGGCACCTATACGCTGAGCACGCAGAACATGCCGGTGCTGACCGCCCTCAAGTCGTGGAAATACGGCTTCAACTCGCCGTTCAAGGCCGACGTCTACTTCGTCAGCACGCGCAACTTCACGCAGCTCAAGTGGGGGACGTCCAATCCGGTCATCATGAGGGATGCGGAATTCGGCATGGTGCGGCTGCGCGGCTTCGGCAACTACGCCCTGAAGGTCCATGATCCGGCCGTATTTCTCCGGGAAATCTTCGGCACTCAAGCGACGTTCTCTGCGGAAAATGTCGGGGGCTACCTGAAATCCGTCATCGTCTCCGGAATCAGCGACCTGCTGGGCGAATCGCGTATTCCCGTCATCGATCTCGCCGCATCGTACGACGAGCTCGGCAGCGCCGCGGCCGCCAAGCTGCAGCCCCAATTCGCCTCCATGGGGCTGAGCCTCACCGCCCTCACGATCGAGAACCTGTCTCTGCCCGAAGAAGTGGAGCGCGCCATCGACCGCAGATCGTCCATGGGGATCGTGGGCAATCTGGACACCTATATGAAATACCAATCCGCCGAAGCGATCCGTGAAGCGGCCAACAACCCGGACGGAGGCGCCGGCGCGGGCATCGGTCTCGGAGCCGGGATGGCGATGGGCCAGGCGATGGGCCGGATGCTGTCGCAGCAAGGCGAGGAGAGCGCGGGCAACCATTCAGCTGCGGGCGGAAGCCCGGCAGGAAGCGGCGAACCGGCAGGCGGCTCCTCTGGAGGAGGCTCGGCGGATAGCGATGCGCCGCAGAATTCCGGCACCGCTCCAGGCAGCAAGAAGTTCTGTTCGGAATGCGGTCAGCCGCTCGCACCCGGAGCGAAGTTCTGCTCCAACTGCGGAACCAAGGTGTAGATTCCGATGGCCGAAGAAGTGAAGGTTCCGGAGGTCATTGCGTTTCCTTGCGCCGGATGCGGGGGGCCTATGCTGTTCGATGCCGACAGCCAGCAGCTCAAATGCCAGTACTGCGGCCGCTTGCAGGAGATCGAGGAAGACCGCACCCCTCCCAGCGAGCATGACCTCGAGGATGGCAGGGACGATGCCGATACGGATTGGGGCATCTCCCAGATCGCGGTCAAATGCGGCAATTGCGGCGGCGAAAGCCTCATTCCTGCCCAGCAGACGGCGACGGTATGCGTATTTTGCGGCTCGCCCAAGGTGCTGCCCCAGCCGGAGTCGGCCAGCATCCGCCCGGAATCGCTCATCCCGTTTCATGTCGACAGCGAGGCTGCGGAGGCTTCCTTCCGTGCCTGGAAGAAAAAGCGCTGGTTCCTGCCCAACGCCTTCAAGCGGGAGCGCACGGCCGCGCGCCTGTCAGGAATCTATATTCCCTACTGGACATATGATTCGGACACGGACTCCTCCTACTCCGCCCAGCGGGGCGATTATCACTACCGGACCGTGACCCGCACCCGGACCGTGGACGGCAAAACCGAGACGTATACCGAGCAGGAGCGCTATACGGTCTGGCATTACGTGAGCGGCAGCTACAGCCATTTCTTCGACGATGTGCTCATTCCCGCCTCCGGCCAGTACGACGCCAAGCTGCTGGACCGGCTCGGCGACTTCCGCCTGGACGGACTGCTCGGCTACAAGCCGGACTATCTCAGCGGTTATGTCGCCGAACGGTATTCCATCGGCCGCTCCCGGGGCTGGGAGCTGGCGAAAGCGAGAATCGCCTCCTCGGTGGAAGGCGCCGTCCGCTCGCAGATCGGCGGCGACGAGATCAGCCATCTGAGCATCGGCACCCGGTACGCCAACCAGACCTACAAGCATCTGCTGCTGCCGGTATGGAACGCGGCCTACACGTACAAATCCAAGCCTTACCGCTTCATGGTCAACGGGCAGACGGGGCTTGTATCCGGCCACGCACCGCGCAGTCCTTGGAAAATCACCTTGTTCACGCTGGCTTGCCTGGCGGTCGTCGCGGCGGTCGTGCTGCTCGTGATGAGCCGCCAAGGATAGCGCCAAGCAGCCGGAACGCTTGATGGATAGACAAAGAGGCTTGGGGATGTGCATCCCCAAGCCTCTTTTTTGATCTTATCGGCTCAGCAAGCGGTAGAGCGCCGCTGCGCTTTCCGCGCGGGTCAGCTGCTCCGCCGGAGCGAAGGAGCCGTTGTCCCTTCCGCCGAGCAGTCCAAGCCCTGCGGCTCCGACGACATCCTTCGCTGCCCAGCCGCTGATGGCGGACTGGTCCTTGAAGGTGGAAGCGGACGGATTCGACGGCAATGCCGTCACCATGCCTGCTTTGACTCCGTACGCATAAGCGCGCATCAGCATGACCGCCATTTCCTCGCGGGTGACGGGCACTCCCGGAGCGAAGGCGTCATGGCCCCTGCCGCCGATGATTCCGGCCTCATAGGCGCTGCTGACGGAATCCGCATACCAGGCGTTCTCGCCTACATCCGCAAAAGGTTTGGCGCTGCCCGGCTTCAGCTCCAGAATCCGGGCGAGCATCGCGGCGAATTCGGCGCGGGTGACGGCCTTGTTCGGAGCGAACTGCTGCTCCGAGACGCCGTTCACGAGCTCGCGGGCCGCCAGGAACTGGACGGCCGCTGCCGACCAATGCCCGGCAGGGAGATCGGCGAACATGCGGCCGGCATGAAGCAGCACATAAGCGAAGCTGCTGTCAGCCGGAACGGTCCAGCTGCCGTCGGCGTCGTTCCACGTTCCGCGGACATAGGTCCCCGTTCCGGTTCCGTCGATCCGGTATACGTTAGCCGTCTTCCCGTCCGCCGCGGAAGCCGCTTTGAAGCTCAGCTTCATGCCCTTCGCGGATACCGCCTGCTCGGAATCTCCGTTCTGGACGAGCAGTCTCGCCTGAATGGCAGAGCCGGTCGCCGCGAGGCTGCCGAATCGGCCTTGCTTCTTGAGTCCGGCCAGAAGAGCGTCCGCCTCGGTGCCGGAGATTTCATCCAGGCGGAGGACAAGGCCGCCCTTGCCTTCCGCAGCCGCTGCGGCCAACAGTTCCTGCGGCAGCACGATCGTGGCTGTGCCCTTATGGATCCGCAGCACGGAGCCTGCGGCCAGACCGGCGGCTTCTCTAGGAATAAGCACCGTCTGGACGGCCTCGCCCAGCGTCACGTCCACTTCGCCGCCTGTATCCGGCTTGAGGTCGGCAGCCGAGATCGAGAAGGTGTGCCCGGCCGGCGATGGAGACGGAGAAGCGCTTGGAGCAGCCGTCGGGGACGGCGTCCAAGGCGCGCTGCTCGGACTTGGCGTTGCAGCCGGCGACTCGCTCGGCTTCGTGCTCGGCGTCGGGCTTGGCGACTCACTCGGCTTCGCGCTTGGCGTCGCCGGGGATTCGCTCGGCTTTGTGCTCGGCGTCGGGCTTGGCGACTCACTCGGCTTCGCGCTTGGCGTCGCTTCGTCCGAAGAGCGGTCAATGACGACATTGATATTCTTGGTTGCTTGGCTCGCCCGTCCTTTATCCGTATAGAACGGCAGGTTCAGCGTCTCCTGCGTCGGCTCGATATGGAGCACGAACCGGTTCTCGCCCGGCTCCAGAGGGATGTTCGGCAGATACACATTGCCCTGGGCATCCATGGCTCCGTCAGCGATCGGCTGGTTGTTGATCGTGAAGGCCACGCCGTACGGAACGTTGGCGCTGAGCGTCCAATGGTCCTCGTCCGTGGAGTAGCGGATGTCTTCGCCGTAAGAAATGCGCGGCTGGAGAACCATCAACGGCATGTCCACCCAGCGGAGGACGTAGTCGTCGATCACCATGCGGTTGCCGCCTTGATTTTTAATGTTCAGCTGCATATTGGTGTCGGTGGAGCTGTAGGCCCAGTTGCCCGGATCCTTCGTATCCCCGGCAAGATGGCTGTGGCTGGTGAGAGCTTCCTTGCCCCAATCGCCGCGGGCGTATTTGTACTGGATCGACTTGCCGGCCATCATCTTGAACGTATACTCAACCACGCTGCGGTTCGTCGCGCCGCTCGGCACGTTCAGCTTGGTCGATGTCACATTCCAGCCGTTGAAATCGCCCGCGATGGTGATGTCATCCGTGCTGGGCGTATAATCCGGCAGATGGAGACGGAGTGTCACATCCACCATGACCAGCTTCGGCGTCACGCTCTGCTCTTCCGAGAAGCTGCGGTTGTACGCCATGTCGTAGGCCGCGACCTTGTAGCGGTAAGCCGTGTCGTTGCTCACCGTAAAGTCGGTATAGCTGCGCTTGCCGCCCGTGACCGAAGCGATCCGCTTGAACGGGCCGTCCGCTCCGGCAGCGCGATAAATTTCGAAGCCATAGACGGAGTCGTCTCCGCTCGTCCAGTTCAGCACCGCCCGGCTGGATTCCACCGTAATGGCGGCCAGCTCCGGAGCGGCCGGCGCATCCGTGTCCTCATTCGGGAACACCGTGACATGGGTCGTCTCCGGCGATTCCGTCCAGGTTTCCCCATTGTCGGACGAAAAGGCTGCGTAATAACGATACACGCCCGCTTGCAGCGGTTCGAAGGAAGCCGCATACACCTTGTCCCCGCCGGCTCCGTCCGCCTTGAACTTCAGCGGCTTGGAAGCGGCCTCGCCCTTGGCCGAGCCGTCCGGGAAATACATCAGCTTGCCGATGAGACCTTCCGGCTGCTGTCCGTCTCCCCGGTCCGTCAGGCCGGGAGCCTTCACGGATACGGTCAGCTCGCCCGTCGTCCGGCCTACGCCGAGATAGACGTCCGCTGCGACGGTCGATACGGCCGACACTTCCGTGATGGGATAGGCCGGAGTCGCCGATACGGTCGGGCCCGGCAATCCTTCGGAAGCGCCTTGGAAGGCAGCGACGCTGTAATAGTACTTGATTCCGTTGGTTACGGCCGTGTCGGTGAATGCCGCTTCCGTGCTCGTGCCGGCCAGCTCCAGCTTGCCGCCGTCGATCAGGGAACGGTAGACGCGGTAGCCCTCGGCGCCG
This sequence comes from Paenibacillus sp. RUD330, assembly GCF_002243345.2. Classification (NCBI taxonomy): domain Bacteria; kingdom Bacillati; phylum Bacillota; class Bacilli; order Caryophanales; family Paenibacillaceae; genus Paenibacillus; species Paenibacillus sp. RUD330. Next base: position 129,570 of record NZ_CP022655.2, on the reverse strand, counting down.
TCAACGGCGTTCCAGGCAAGCTCGACGCTGCCGTTGCCCGCCTTGGCGAGCAGGCCGCCGACTTCCGATACTGGCGACAACGCGCCTTCGGAAATCATCATGACCCCGGAGAGAGCCGGCAGCGTATATTCCAGCTTGCCTCCGGTTACGACAGCGCTGATGCCGCTGCCCAGGCCGTCGACAAGCTTCAGGCCGTCCGGCAGGTAGCCCGTCACGTCGGCGGTTACTGTCTGCTCGGCATTGCCGCGGTTGATGGAGACGAGCGCGGCCTTCGTGTCGTTCTTGCGGGCGTAAGCGATGGCGTCGCCGCTGGCGTAGACCGCCTTCAGATCGCCTGTGCGCAGCACCGCCTCCGCTTCGCGGAGCTTGGCCGCCTTTTGGTAGGAGTCCAGCAGGCCGGCGTAGGGACCCGTCGCCGTGTAGCTTTTGCCGTCAGAGCCAGCGTTCTCCACGACCCGCTCCCATGGGAACGTGCGGCGGGAATCCGGATCCTTCGTGCCCGTCACTCCGACCTCGTCGCCGTAATAGATCGTCGGCGCGCCGGGATAGCCCATCTGGAACAGGGCGACCAGCGCCTGCTGCTTGAGCGCCTTGTCGTCCGCATCCTTGGCGATGACCAGATGCTCCTCCTCGTAGTTCGGGAACATCAGCTTCGTGATGGAACGCGTCGTGTCATGGGAATCCACCAGGTTGAGCATGGCCTGCCAGGCCTGCTCCGGATAATCCTCGCGGATGGATTCAAGCGTATCGTTGAAGGTTTTGGCGTCGCCGCCGATGAGGAACGCCTGCAGAGCTCCGCGGAAGCGGTAGTTCATGACGGAGTCGAATTGGTCTCCGAGCAGGTAATGCGTCGCTACGCCCCACTCCTCGCCCAAAATGATCGGATCCTCGATAACGTTGCCGCCTGCGTCCTTGAGGCCCGCCGTCGACTTGACGGCTTCGCGGAACTTCTGCCAGGTTCCGGTCGAGACGTCGGGAGCGACGTCCAGCCGCCAGCCGCCGGAGCCCATCCAAGGCCAGCGCTGCGAGACGACGTCCTGCATGGCCGCTTCGGCATCCTCGGCGGATTTGCCGCTTAGATCATGCCCGATGACCGCTTCGCGGTAGCCGATATTGTTCCACTCATGCTGCTCCTCGGAGGAGCCGATCGCGTCCGCGTCGCCCGGCTGCGGCGTCTTGGCATCCATCGCCGGCAGGGAATCGTAGCCCCACCAGGCATCGTATTTGTAATGCGTGCTTGCGCTGTCCTTGTCCGGCACCTTCACGTTCTCCACCGTGAACCAGTCGATGAAGCCGAAGTCGGCCGGGTATTCGTAGTTCTTGCCCGTCGCGGGGTTCACCTTGCCTGTGAAGAAAGCACGGGCCTGCTGCTCGGCTGCCGCCTTGTCGAGGCTCTCTCCTTTATCTTTCGCCGCGTTCTGCAAGTCATAGACCTTCGCCCAATACTCGTAAGCGCCGATCTCCGGATATTTGCTGTAGCGGTCGAAATAAATGCTGTCGTCGCCGACGTGGTTGAACACGCCGTCCGTAATGAGATGCATGCCCCTGGCCTTGACGGCCTTGGAGAAGTCGATGAACACTTTGTCCGACGCCTTGCGCGTCTCCTCGTAGTTGAGGCCGGAGGCCGGATCGCCGGGCGTGTTGTACACCGGCTCGCCGAACATCGGGTCCAGATGCTTGTAGTCGGTGGCATCGTATTTGTGGTTGGACGCCGCCCAAGCGACGGGATTGAGGTAGATCGCGGTCACGCCGAGTGACTGCAGGTAATCCAGCTTCATCCCGATGCCCTGGATATCCCCTCCGTAGAATTCGTTGGTCCAGGTGCCGTCCGAAGTCGCGTTCGGGTAATACGGCTTGTTTTCCGGCTTCACGCGATCCGGATTTTCCGGTACGTCGCTCCACTGGCCCGCGACTTGTCCGGGAGCGGGGTCGTTCTCCACACCGCCGTCAAAGTATTGCAGGGGCAGCGACTTGATCGGAGCGTCCTTGACGGCCCGATCCTCGTTCCGCTCCCCGCGGTAGCCGTCCACCAGCTTGGCGCGGTTGTTGTCCGGGTTCCCGTCGAAGAAGCGGTCCGGGAAGATCTGGTACACAACGGCGTTCTTCATCCAGTCCGGAGTCTTGTAGTCGGCTTTGTATACCGTCAGGTCGAACGGCACCGCGCCGTCCTCCATCGCGGCGCCCGTTCCGCCGCGGCTTGCCGTGCCGCTCTTGTCGTCGCCGAGCTCCAGCTTGGCCGAGCCGTCGATGAGGATGAATTTATACCCCCAGATTCCAATACCGGTGAAGACGGATTTCGGAATGAAGGCTTCCCAGTAATCCTTGCCGTCCACGGTCGTCACCTTGCGCATTTCATGCGTCGATGCGAGACCTTCCGCATTCGTTAGCTCCACCCGCGCCATCTCCACATCATCCTGGGCAGCCGCCACGCGGAGAGTGAGATCCGTACCGTTCTCGGCGATGGCGCCGAACGGCTTCTTGAAGGTGAGCGAGCGGCTGTCGAACTGGATGGCGTCCTTGTTGATCTTGCCGTTCGAGCCGCCGCCGGCAAGGAAGGTGTCGGCCGTCAGCTTTTGATCTCCTTTGTAGTCGATGCTGAAGATGGCGTACAGGTCGTCGCCTCCGACAATGTTCAGATTGTCGCCGTTTTGACCTGTCGCTCCGTAGTTCTCATCCCAGTTAGGGCCAAAGGCAACCTTGGCCTCATACCGGCCTTCAGGCAGCTGCACTTGGAGCTTGTACACGCTGCCGTCCAGGTTGTAATCGAGGAACCGGTATGTCGCTCCGGCCGGATCCCAATCCGCGGGATCGCCGAGCTTCTTCTGCATGGTTCCGACCAGACGCGGCCATTTGTTCTCGTCCAGCGACGGAACGTATTGAGCCAGTCCATGCACCCCGGGCGCCGAGATACGGGCTTGTCCGATCTCGTCGTTGACGAAGAAGGTGACCGATTCGGCTTGATTCAGCTTCAGCTTGAAATTTTCCCCATTGTCGCCGAAACCGTCCCAAGTGCCGTTCTTGGTCAGCTTGAACTCGTAATCCCCGGCATCGAGCGCCGCCGTATAGGCGTACAAGCCGCCGGTCAGATGCTTGAACTTCCAATTCGCGTCGGCATTGTTCCAGCCGTTCACGGTGCCGGCGACATACCAGCTGGACGTGCCGCCCGGCTGATCCTCATAGACGCTGGATGATGCCGTAGGAACAGGCTTCTCGCTGTTAGCGCTTACAATCGGAGCCTGTCCAAGGCCGGCCAACAGCTGCATGACGAGCAAGCAGGCCATGACGGCGCCTAGGCTCCGGTTGCGGATGATCCGCTGCCATTTCATCTTGTTTCCCCCCAGATTGGAATAGGGCCTTATTAAGGCCGGATGAAAAGAATAGTGCAAACGTTTGCGCATGTTTCTATTATTTAGCATATCATTCCTGTTTTTCCTCTGTCAATGAAAAAAGTAATCGCTTCCATTTTCATTCCAGGGAATGCCTCTTCCGCATTTTGCCCATGCCAAAAACCGCCTCGGGACGAGGCGGCTCCATGGAAGGACAGAAGCCGTTTGAAGCAAGGCTTCAGACCTGTTCTTATTTGCTGCCGGCGGAACCTTGCAGCGCCGCTTCAAGCTGCTCGACCGGAATCGCATCGGTCGGAATGGCGCCCGTGAAGGCAGCCTTCTCGCCGATCTTGCTGTACGACGTCGTCGAATGCATGACGAGCTTGAGCGGACCGGATTCGCCTCCGGCATACTCGATGCTGGCGTCGACGCTCTCGTAGGCCATTTTGCCGTCCTTGACCGCTCCCAGCACCTTGACCTCGCCGAGCTTCAGCTGTTCCTTCAGCTTCTTGGACAGCTCCGACTGCGGATCTTGCAGCTGCTTCTTGCTGGTCTCCGCTTCCGCCTTGTCCATGCTGAGCGCCTTCAGGTACTGATCGTTGCCGAGCAGCACGTCGAGCACGGCAGGAATCGCCTTCTGCGCCGCGGTAGCCTTGGCATCCTCGGCATTGGAGGAGTCGATCAGGAATTGGGAGACGGAGTCCGGCTCCAGACCTTCAGGAAGACCCTGCACGTCTTTCGCTTTCAAGCTTTTGAAGTAGGTCTTCTCTTCAAAAGGCTTGATGAAAGCCGCTCCGGCTTCCAGCATAAGCCTCTGCTGAACTGCAGGATCCAGCGCCGCGGCTTGCTGACCCTGCTCCTCGGCCAGCTTGTCCGTGTCGATGACGACATATTTGTCCGCCAGCTGCGCGGTCGCAGGCAGGGCCGGAATCGACGGCACTTTCATATACAGCTTGTTGCCGGTCATGATGATCGGCAGCGTCAGATTCATTTGGGGATTGCCGGGAAGCGCCAGCTGGACGTCGGCGTCCGTGCGCATCGGATCCTTTTGATAGACGCCGTCCATCGTTATGTTCATTCCCTTCAGCAGGCTGGCGGCTTCGCCGGATGCGGCGCCGGCGGCTTGACCGGAAGGGAGCTGAAGATCGTCAATTTCAACGGTCGAATGGAAAGCATAGGATGAAGCCGCTGCGATGCTCGCAAGGGCGGATTCGAGCTCTGCCTTCGGAGATGGGGATTTGCTGCATCCGGCGGCCGCTACAAGCGCCGCAGCGGACAGGACTGCCAGCGTTTGCTTCCAGGGCCGGTTTTTCGCGTTCAATGTATTTCCTCCTTTGAATCCTGCGTGAAATCTACTCTTTGTATTCTACCATTGTCGATGGGACTTGAATAAGGGGGAGAACAAGTAATCAAAAAATTATTCGATTTGAATAATAATCCACATAAGGAAAAACCGCTCCCGCGATACGGAAACGGCTTCGATCCCACTGCTGTTCCTTCCGGCTCAACCGCCCTCGGGATTGTGATGGTCGACATGATTGCGGTTTTTGACCGTCTTGCTGCCCGACATCGGCTGCTGCGGCTGTCCGTGGTCCCGGTCGCGGGATGCCTTGCGGTCCTCATCCGGATTCGGTACCGGAATGCTGTCCGGCTTGCTCATCGGCTTTTCCTCCTTTTGCTGTCTAAGGTCAGGTCAATGGATGATCCAGATCGGTCTCGTCTTCGTGGTTGAGGTTGTCCTGATGCCTGCGGTCCTCCGACTGGCGCTGCAGCTGGTTGGCATTATGCGCGTTCACCGGCTCCAGCTCCAGATCCTTGGCCACATTCTGCAGGTTTTTATCCGGTCCTTTTTGCTTCGTCAAGCTCCATCACCCTTTGCTTCAGACTTTGGTCAAGCGGTGCAGCGCCTGGGCGCATTCATGCAGATGCCGGATATAGTCGGCTACCTGCTCCTGAACGAGCTCCTTGCGTTCATCGATCGTCTGCTTGTCCTGGTCGACATCGATCAGCGTCACCTTCACTTCCCGGCTGTCGACATACGTGACCTTGAAATCGTACGAGTACATCTGATGCCCGGCGCCGAAGATCGTGACGCGCAGCGAGCGCGGATCCTCTTCATCGGCATGGACTTCGCAGCGGTCGGTCTCATTCATCGTTGTCGGGAGCGTTTCGTTCCAGGCCTCGACCAAGCGGGACTGGTCCAGCAGAAGCATATCGGGATTGCTCATTGGCCTTCCACCTCCATCCCGTAGGTTGCATCGAAATCAGGTTTTCTATGCCTCGGCACAACGCAATACGACGCATGACGATGATGCGCCCAAAATGCTCTCTGAGCGCTGAACGACAAGCCGTCTCGGTAGCAGCAAAAACAAAAAAAGCCCGGACATTTGCTGTCCAGGCTTGTGCGTTAGTTGAAAGGATATGGCGGAGAGAGTGGGATTCGAACCCACGTGGGCTTGCACCCTAACGGTTTTCAAGACCGCCCCGTTATGACCGCTTCGGTATCTCTCCATCGCTCAATACCTGAGCATTGTACCATAGCCGTTTCCCTCTAGGCAACCAATCGAAGCCAAAAAAAGCGCCATTCCTTCAAGGGATGGCGCTTCAAAGCATAAGAATCAACCGCGCGGACCGATGACCTCGATGCCGCCCATGTAAGGACGAAGCACCTCAGGCACGAGGATCGTGCCGTCGGCTTGCTGATAGTTCTCCAGGACTGCGGCGACCGTACGGCCTACCGCGAGACCCGAGCCGTTCAGCGTGTGCACGAACTCCGGCTTGCTCTTGGCGTCGCGCTTGAAGCGGATGCCGGCACGGCGGGCCTGGAAGTCCTCGCAGTTGGAGCAGGAGGAGATTTCGCGGTACGTATCGGCGCTTGGAAGCCATACTTCGAGATCGTAAGTCTTCGCGGCCGAAAAGCCCATGTCGCCGGTGCAGAGCTGCAGAACGCGGTAGGGAAGGCCCAGCAGCTGCAGCACACGCTCGGCGTTCTGCGTCATGGACTCCAGCTCGTCATAGGACTCCTCCGGCTTGGCCAGCTTCACGAGCTCCACCTTGTTGAACTGATGCTGGCGGATCAGGCCGCGCGTGTCCCGTCCTGCCGCTCCGGCTTCGGAACGGAAGCATGCGCTGAAAGCGACAAAACGCTTCGGAAGGTCATCTGGGGCGAGAATTTCTTCCCGGTGCAGGTTCGTTACCGAAACCTCCGCCGTCGGGATCAGATAATACTCGCTGTCCTTGATCTTGAACAGATCCTCCTCGAATTTCGGCAGCTGCCCGGTTCCGACCAGGCTGTCGCGGTTCACGATCTGCGGAGGCAGCACCTCGGAGTAGCCGTGCTGGTCGCTGTGCAGATCCATCATGAAGTTGAGGAGAGCACGCTCCAGGCGTGCGCCCAGACCGGTGTAGAAAACGAATCGGGAGCCGGTGACCTTGGCCGCCCGCTCGAAGTCGAGAAGGCCGAGTCCTTCAGCCAGATCCCAGTGGGCCTTCGGCTCGAACTCATACGTGCGGGGCTCGCCATGACGGCGGATCTCGACATTGTCTTCCTCGCCGCCGCCGACCGGCACGCTTTCATTCGGCATGTTCGGAATCGCGAGCAGAAGAGCCTCAAGCTCCTCGTCCAGCACGCGCAGCTCTTCGTCGAGCTCCTTGATGCGGTCGCCGACCTCGCGCATCTCTACGATGAGGGCTTCGGCGTCGCCGCCGCTTTTCTTCAGCTTGGCTACTTCCTGAGACACCGTATTGCGGCGGTTCTTCAGCGTTTCGCCTTCCTGCAATATTCCGCGGCGCTTCGCGTCCAGCTCCGGGAAGGAGGAGATCAGGTCCAGCGGTTTCTTGCGGTCGGTCAGCGCTTTGGCTACCCGGTCATATTCATTTCTAAGCAGTCGTACGTCAAGCACGGTCGGGGCACCCCTCTCTGATTCTTGAAAAAAACAGACATCAGGGCGGACGTTGTAACGTCCACCCTGACGGATTGATTATCGCTTCACCTGGGCCGCTTCTCGAACCATGTTCGCGAAGTAGGCGTGCAGGCTGTAATCGTCGGTAAGCTCCGGATGGAACGATGCCGCCAGCAGCGTTCCTTCGCGGGCGGCGACAATCTCGCCGTTATGCGTCGAGAGGACCTCGACGCCGCTGCCTACCTCGCCGATCAAAGGAGCGCGGATGAACACGGCTCGCACCGGATTGTCGATGCCTTGGATGGCGAGTTCCGTCTCGAAGCTTTCGCGCTGGCGGCCGAATGCGTTGCGTACGACAGACATGTCCATCAAGCCGAGATGAGGCTCCTCGCCCCCTTCGATCGTCTTGGCCAGGACGATCAGCCCTGCGCAGGTTCCGAACAGCGGCTTGCCCGCCTCATGGAACTTGCGCAGCGCGTCGATGAAGCCGTACTTGCGCATCAGCTTGCCGATGGTCGTGCTCTCGCCGCCAGGGATGACAAGCCCGTCCAGCTGCTCCAGATCCTCGACTCGCTTGACCGCGACCGCTTCCGCGCCGGCTGCCTGGAGACTGCGGATATGCTCTGCTACGGCGCCCTGGAGCGCCAGTACACCGATCTTCTGGGTCATTCGCTAAGGCCTTCTTTCTTTCTGCCGCCGCTTACCAGCCGCGGTCGGACATGCGCTCATGCGGCGCCAGCTTGGAGATCTCGATGCCCTTCATCGCTCCGCCGAGGTTTTTGGATACTTCGGCAATCAGCTTGTAGTCCGTATAGTGAGTCGTCGCCTCCACGATGGCGCGGGCGAATTTCTCCGGGTTGTCGGACTTGAAGATGCCGGAGCCGACGAATACGCCGTCAGCGCCCAGATGCATCATCAGGGCTGCGTCGGAAGGCGTAGCCACGCCGCCTGCAGCGAAGTTGACGACCGGCAGCTTGCCCGTCTCGTGCACGTCGAGCAGCAGCTCGTAGTTGACGCCAAGGTTTTTGGCTTCCGCATACAGCTCGTCCTTGGACAGGCCTTTGATCTTGCGGATCTGGCCCGTGATCAGGCGCATGTGGCGAACGGCTTCAACGATGTTGCCCGTTCCCGGCTCGCCCTTGGTACGCATCATCGATGCGCCTTCCTGGATGCGGCGCAGAGCCTCGCCCAGATCCTTGGCTCCGCATACGAACGGAACCGTGAATTCGCGCTTGTCGATATGGAACACTTCGTCGGCCGGCGTGAGCACTTCGCTCTCGTCGATATAGTCGGCGCCGAGCGCTTCCAGAACGCGCGCTTCCACATAGTGGCCGATGCGGGCTTTGGCCATGACCGGGATGGAAACGACCTTCATCACCTCTTCGAGGACGGTCGGATCCGCCATGCGGGCTACGCCGCCTGCCGCGCGGATATCCGAAGGCACGCGCTCAAGAGCCATGACTGCCGTAGCGCCTGCCGCTTCGGCGATCTTGGCCTGCTCCGCGTTCATGACGTCCATGATGACGCCGCCTTTTTGCATCTCCGCCATACCTCGTTTAACTCGCGATGTTCCTGTTTCCAACATGGTCTGAAAGCCTCCTATAGTCTGTTCGCCCAAGACAGGGCGATGACAACTTTTCCGAGTTGATTATCCCAAATTCTATCATGTACGCCAAGCGGCGACAACTCATGCATGAAACTATTGCGGGAAGGCAATAACTGCAAATGTCCGTTCCCGATGGATTGTTCCGTGGACAGCTTGGACTGTCCGAGCCCCCACTTCATGCAGCACGGCTTCGCTTGCTTATTCCGCTGTTAGCATTCGTTTAGAACAAGTCGACGATGCCCTTGAACAAGCCGGAGAAAAAGCCTCCGATTCCGCGCAGCATCAGCTTGAACCAGCCGGCCTTCTCCACGCCTTCGGCCGCGATGAGATTGATCTCTTTCGTTACCGCTGTGCCGGTGTCGGCATCCGTGTACTTATACGTAACCGTTCCGATCTTCTGTCCCTGTGCGACCGGAGCGACAAGCTCGCCCGCCTTGGGAATCGACGTCGAGATGATCTTCGGCTCGACTGCCGCGCCTTTCTTCACCATGAGCGTGAAGTCGGATTCCGTCACCAGGCTGACGGTTTTTTCTTTGCCTTTTGTTATTGTAGCCTCCGCCGCGGATTCTACTACGGTTTTCGGCTGAACGATCGTTTTGCGCTCCAGGTTGCTGAATGCCCAGTCATACAGCTTGCGCGTCTCGAGGAAGCGGGCGCCTTTGGTCTTGGTATGGTACACGACGCTGATCAGACGGGTGTCGCCGCGCTTGACCGTTCCCGTGAAGCAATATCCCGCTGCGCTGAGATAGCCCGTCTTCATGCCGTCCACGCCGTCATAGACATACTGCTTGAAGTTGGTGTTGCCTTTGTTGCCTTCAAGCATCCAGTCGTTGTTGATCATCGGCTTGGCGTCCCGTTCGCGGAACTTGACGGAAGGAATCTTGGAGTAGTCGAGGAACTCCGGGGTTTCCTTCAAAATGATCATGGCGAGCTTGGCCATGTCCTTGGCCGCGATGACGGTCGTGTCGAGAAGCCCTGTAGCACTCGTGAATTGGGCCGTCTTGAGGCCGAGCTCCTGAGCCTTGGCATTCATCTCGGTGACGAAGCCGGCCTCGGATCCGCCCAGGAAGGAGGCCAGCGCGACAGTCGCATCATTGGCCGACGCGACCGACATAGCCGTGTACAGCTCCTTGACCGTATGGGTATCTCCTTCCGCCAGATAGATCTGGGATCCATCCTTCGGCGTGCTTGCCGCTTCCTTGCTGACCGATATTTCCTGATCCCATTTCAGCTTGCCGCTTTTGACAGCGCTGAGAACCATATACTCCGTCATCATCTTGGTCATGCTTGCCGGAGGCAGGGGCTTGTCCACGTTATAGGAATAGAGGATTTGTCCCGTGTCGGCATCGATCAGGATGGCCGCGTCTGCAGCCAGGCCAAGCGGGTTGTCCTTGCTGACTGCCGGGGCGTTGCTGCTGCTCGTATTGGGTGCCGCGGATGCCGCGGGAGTAATAGCCGGAGCGATATAAGAGCCTGTAATGAGAGTAACCGCCACGATGGCGGAGACAACCGGCTTCACGAGAGCCGGAGCGAATCTTGCTTTCAACTTTGTTCTCTCCTTCACCATGGATTAATCAGGTTTTATTGTACCATACCGTTAACGAGGCGGGGGATGTTTTTGCTTTGTCCGACACGCAAAAAGAGCAGTCCGCGCGCGGCGCGGACTGCTTCTTAGAAAAATCTAATCCTTGTTCCTAGAGCGAATAGTTCGGGGCTTCCTTCGTGATCTGAACGTCATGCGGATGGCTCTCGCGAAGACCCGCGCCCGTGATGCGGATGAACGACGTATCGTTCTTGAGCGCTTCTATGTTCGCCGTTCCGCAATAGCCCATTCCTGCGCGCAGACCGCCGATCAGCTGATGGACCGTATCGGCCAGCGGCCCTTTGTAAGGCAGGCGGCCTTCGATGCCTTCCGGCACGAGCTTGTTCTCGTTCTCCTGGAAATAGCGGTCCTTGCTGCCTTCCTTCATCGCGCCGAGCGAGCCCATGCCGCGATAAACCTTGAAGCGGCGGCCTTGGTAGATCTCCGATTCGCCCGGGCTTTCTTCGGTGCCGGCGAACAGGCTGCCGATCATGATCGCGCTGGCGCCTGCTGCGATCGCTTTGGTGATATCGCCGGAGTACTTGATGCCCCCGTCGGCGATGACCGGCACGTTGTATTCGCGTGCCGCCGTCGCGCAGTCATAAATCGCCGTTACCTGCGGCACGCCGATGCCGGCGATGACGCGCGTCGTACAGATGGAGCCGGGACCGATGCCGACTTTGACGACCGAGGCTCCAGCCTCGATCAGGTCTCTCGTCGCTTCAGCCGTGGCGACGTTGCCGGCGATGATCGTCAGCTCGGGATAAAGGCTCCGCAAATTGCGGACGGCTTCGATGATATTGATATGATGCCCGTGCGCGGAATCCACGACGAGAACGTCGATGCCTGCTTCGACGAGCGCCGCAGCGCGCTCTTCCGTGTCCTTGGAGATGCCGACGGCAGCTCCGCATAACAGCCTGCCCTGCTTGTCCTTGGCAGCGCTCGGGAATTGAATCGCTTTTTCGATGTCTTTGATCGTGATGAGGCCTTTGAGCGTATTCGTCTCGTCTACGAGCGGCAGCTTCTCGATCTTATGCTTCTGAAGCAAGACTTCCGCTTCTTGCAGCGTCGTACCCACAGGAGCCGTCACCAGCTCTTCGTGGGTCATCACTTCTTTGATCTTCATGGAGTAATCATGCACGAAACGAAGGTCGCGGTTCGTCAAAATGCCGACCAGCTTGCCCTCTTCATTGACAATCGGCACGCCGGAAATGCGGTATTTGCCCATCAGCTCTTCCGCGTCGTACACATGATGCTCGGGAGTCAGGGAGAACGGGTTCGTGATGACGCCGCTCTCGGAGCGCTTGACGCGGTCGACCTCTTCCGCTTGCTGGGCGATCGTCATGTTCTTGTGAATGATGCCGATGCCGCCTTCTCTCGCCAGCGCGATCGCCAAGGCAGCCTCCGTTACGGTATCCATGCCCGCGCTGATCAGCGGGATGTTCAGCTTGACGCTCTCGCTCATCTGGGTACCGACCTGGACTGCGCGCGGCAGCACCTCCGAGCGGCGGGGTACAAGCAGCACATCGTCGAACGTGAGGCCTTCTTTAGCGAATTTCGATTCCCACACGAATGATTTCCTCCTATTTGTTATGGCTTGCCGAAATATATTATTGACCATCTTAGCAGAGGGGTATAGGGCTGTCAACCTAGCGGAATCTTGCTTTCATAGTCATTTTCAGAGGCTCTTCCACGTCTTTCCAGACCATGAGCCTCTTGGATGGCTGCCGCGGCAGATGCTGTTCCTTCTGGCAGTTCATCCTCGCTGTTCGCCCATCAATGAAGATGATGAGGTCAAAGGATAGATGCAGCGCGGACTCCAGAGCAGATACTGATCGACCCCTGCTTCGCGGGCGGCTCGGATCTGCTCCCGGATTTCCTTCTCCCCATAGGCAAGGTGAGGATGCAGCCATGTCGCTGTAAAGCTTTGCAGCCAAGGCCTGATCTGAGCGGGCTTGATTCCGCTCTGGATCAGGTAGCGGTTGCGGGCGGCGGCGTCGCTCATCGATTTCCGGATGACAGCGGATGGATTGAGATCGGGCTGCGGAATTCCATACATGCCCGCCGAGTAATGCGAAGGATAGACCATGGGCGAGATGGCATCCACGCTCGAAGCGACCGAACGCCATGTCTGGCCGATTCCCATATCATCCGATGAGGATGTAACCAGGCCGAATACATCCGCCGATATCGGCTTTCCATGCAGCCCGTCCCGCGCGCGGCCGAGGAATTGCCCGATCGCTTCCGGTTTCGTTGTCCCGTGCGAGCCGTAATCAATGACCGCCTCTGCCCGCTTTCCATTGGCGGGAAAGCGGACGTAGTCGAATTGAATCTCATCAAATCCCAGCCGGGCGGCTTCCTTGGCGATCGCGATATTATAATTCCAGACCTCGGTTCGATAAGGATTGATCCAGGCCTTCCCCTTTGAATCCTTCCATACCTTGCCGCTCCGCTCATGCAGAGCCCAATCCGGTACGCGGCTGGCCAGCCAGGCATCCTTGAAAACGACTAGCCTGCCGATCACATAGAGCCCTTCGGCATGCAGCTCGTCGATCAATTGCTTGGGCTGAGCCATGAGAGGCCTGCGATCGGCTCCGATCCGATGGGCAAGCCGCACTTCCGAAGGATAGGTCAGCAAGCCGTAATCATCTTTGACATCGATGACCATGGCATTGATTTCTGTCCGCCTCGCCAGTTCGCGAAGCCTTCCCATCGCCTTCGGGCTTCCTGCTGCGTATCCGGATACATAGATGCCTCTGACGGGTTCGGCAACATGACCTTTGACTGAATCGGCCTGTTTCCCGAATCCGGCCGGCGCCTTCGCACCCGCTGCCGCGGCTGTGCCGCCGGCTTCGAAAAGCTTTTTATGCGTTTCTAAAGAATGTTCAGCGACGGAATGTGCATGGCCATTCTGCTTTTTGAGATCATCCGGGTGTTTCCCGATACCGGTGTTCCAGCCTTGGATGGAAGCCGTCAGCCTATACGCTCCGGGTGCGATTCCATTGCCTTCGGGAATGGCAAGCCCCAACATCATGATTCCGGCTGTCGCCAACGCGACTCGAATGCTTCGATTCCCCTTCATCTGCTTCACCTCCAATGTCTAATTTGGTGATGATTAGTATGAGCGGATTGAAGGGAATTAATCGGGCAAAGACCGTTTGTTGAAAATGAGCATCTGTCCCAAACAAATGAGCTTGTCCTGAACATACAAAAAAAGCCTGATCGGCGATTGCTCGCGGATCAGGCTTCACTCTGTGCTTGGCGACGTCCTACTCTCCCAGGACCCTGCGGTCCAAGTACCATCGGCGCTGGAAGGCTTAACGGTCGTGTTCGGGATGGGTACGCGTGGTTCCCTTCCGCCATCGCCACCAAACGTTACGCGTGTTCAAGACGTGGCTTGCGCCTTGAAAACTGGATCGAACCAATAGGATGGATGCTGAGTCCATTTGCTTTTCTTACCATAGGATAAGCCCTCGACCGATTAGTATTCGTCAGCTGCACGCATTGCTGCGCTTCCACCCCGAACCTATCAACCTGGTCGTCTACCAGGGGTCTTACATACTGGGAAATCTCATCTTGAGGGGGGCTTCGCGCTTAGATGCTTTCAGCGCTTATCCCGTCCGTACGTAGCTACCCAGCGGTGCTCCTGGCGGAACAACTGGTACACCAGCGGTACGTCCATCCCGGTCCTCTCGTACTAAGGACAGCTCCTCTCAAATTTCCTGCGCCCACGACAGATAGGGACCGAACTGTCTCACGACGTTCTGAACCCAGCTCGCGTACCGCTTTAATGGGCGAACAGCCCAACCCTTGGGACCTACTTCAGCCCCAGGATGCGATGAGCCGACATCGAGGTGCCAAACCTCCCCGTCGATGTGGACTCTTGGGGGAGATAAGCCTGTTATCCCCAGGGTAGCTTTTATCCGTTGAGCGATGGCCCTTCCATTCGGTACCACCGGATCACTAAGCCCGACTTTCGTCCCTGCTCGACTTGTAGGTCTCGCAGTCAAGCTCCCTTATGCCTTTGCACGCTGCGAATGATTTCCAACCATTCTGAGGGAACCTTTGGGCGCCTCCGTTACATTTTAGGAGGCGACCGCCCCAGTCAAACTGCCCGCCTGACACGGTCCCTGTACCGGTTTCACGGTACCAGGTTAGAACTCCGATACGATCAGGGTGGTATCCCAACGGTGCCTCCACCGAAGCTGGCGCTCCGGCTTCCAAGGCTCCCACCTATCCTGTACAGATCGTACCAAAGTCCAATATCAAGCTGCAGTAAAGCTCCATGGGGTCTTTCCGTCTTGTCGCGGGTAACCTGCATCTTCACAGGTATTAAAATTTCACCGGATCTCTCGTTGAGACAGCGCCCAAGTCGTTACGCCATTCGTGCGGGTCAGAATTTACCTGACAAGGAATTTCGCTACCTTAGGACCGTTATAGTTACGGCCGCCGTTTACTGGGGCTTCGGTTCACAGCTTCGGGTTGCCCCTAACCGCTCCCCTTAACCTTCCAGCACCGGGCAGGCGTCAGCCCGTATACTTCGCCTTACGGCTTCGCACAGACCTGTGTTTTTGCTAAACAGTCGCTTGGGCCTTTTCACTGCGGCCCCCTCGGGCTATTCACCCTACCGAGGCACCCCTTCTCCCGAAGTTACGGGGTCATGTTGCCGAGTTCCTTAACGAGAGTTACTCCGCGCGCCTTAGCATGCTCTGCTCGCCTACCTGTGTCGGTTTGCGGTACGGGCACCTTCGCCTGGCTAGAAGCTTTTCTTGGCAGCTGGAGATCATGACCTTCGGTACTAAAATTTCCCTCCCCATCACAGCCCAGCCTTACGGTTTGCGGATTTGCCAACAAACCAGCCTCACTGCTTGGACGGACACATCCATCGGTCCGCGTCACTACCCTTCTGCGTCACTCCATTGCTCGTAACGGCTTACGGTGGTACAGGAATATCAACCTGTTGTCCTTCGACTACGCCTTTCGGCCTCGCCTTAGGTCCCGACTTACCCTGAGCGGACGAACCTTCCTCAGGAACCCTTAGGCTTACGGCGGATCAGATTCTCACTGATCTTTTCGTTACTCATACCGGCATTCTCACTTGTGTACTGTCCACCAGTCCTTGCGGTCTGACTTCAACCTATACACAACGCTCCCCTACCCAAGTACTCTAAAGTACATGCCATAGCTTCGGTGGTGTGTTTAGCCCCGTTACATTTTCGGCGCAGAGTCACTCGACCAGTGAGCTATTACGCACTCTTTAAATGGTGGCTGCTTCTAAGCCAACATCCTGGTTGTCTGGGCAACTCCACATCCTTTCCCACTTAACACACACTTGGGGACCTTAGCTGATGATCTGGGCTGTTTCCCTCTTGACGATGGATCTTAGCACTCACCGTCTGACTCCCGGTTATACATGACTGGCATTCGGAGTTTGACTGGACTTGGTAACCCTTGGCGGGCCCCGCACCCAATCAGTGCTCTACCTCCAGCATGCTCAACACCGAGGCTAGCCCTAAAGCTATTTCGGGGAGAACCAGCTATTTCCGAGTTCGATTGGAATTTCTCCGCTACCCCCACCTCATCCCCGAATTTTTCAACATTCGTGGGTTCGGGCCTCCAGTGCGTGTTACCGCACCTTCACCCTGGACAGGGGTAGATCACACGGTTTCGGGTCTACATCCACGTACTATGGCGCCCTATTCAGACTCGCTTTCGCTGCGGCTCCGTCTTCCCGACTTAACCTTGCACGTGAACGTAACTCGCCGGTTCATTCTACAAAAGGCACGCCATCACCCATATAGAGGGCTCTGACTTTTTGTAAGCGCACGGTTTCAGGTTCTATTTCACTCCGCTCCCGCGGTGCTTTTCACCTTTCCCTCACGGTACTGCTTCACTATCGGTCGCCAGAGAGTATTTAGCCTTGGCAGATGGTCCTGCCGGATTCCCACGAGGTTTCACGTGTCTCGCGGTACTCGGGATCCGTCTCGGAGGGAATGGACTTTTGGGTACAGGGCTTTTACCTCTTGTAGCGGGCCTTTCCAGACCTCTTCGCCTAACCCATTCCTTTGTAACTCCATGTGAGACGTCCCACAACCCCAGGAGGCAAGCCTCCTGGTTTGGGCTAATCCGCGTTCGCTCGCCGCTACTGACGGAATCACTATTGTTTTCTCTTCCTCAGGGTACTTAGATGTTTCAGTTCCCCTGGTATGCCTCACGCAGAGCTATGTATTCACTCTGCAGTAACTGGACATTACTCCAGCTGGGTTTCCCCATTCGGAAATCCCCGGATCAACGCTTGCTTACAGCTCCCCGAGGCCTATCGTGGTTCGCCACGTCCTTCATCGGCTTCTGGCGCCTAGGCATCCTCCGTGCGCTCTTAGTAGCTTAACCTGAGGCTGTATAGCCTGGTTAAGAAACAGCTAAGGATGTTTCAGCATTTCATATTGGTTCGTATCCAGTTTTCAAGGAACAAGTGTTTTACGGTCGAGCCCCCTACCGAGTGTGACCTCAGCAAAAGACACTTCCAATAAAATAGTTGGTGGAGCCAAGGAGGATCGAACTCCTGACCTCCTGCTTGCAAGGCAGGCGCTCTCCCAGCTGAGCTATGGCCCCGTATAAGGTTGTCTGCAAAGACAAATGGTGGGCCTTAGTGGA
>NZ_CP022655.2:15000-110000 GCF_002243345.2 Paenibacillus sp. RUD330 | reverse complement strand
CTCCACCGGAACCTTATGCTCTTTGGCGAGCTGCTGAGCATCCTCAAGGGACAGCTGCTGCGTGAAATCGACTCCGGTCGCGTCCTTGATGAGCTCCATCATGGATACGCGGCGCCATGGAACGGTCAGATCCACTTGCTGGCCTTGATAGTCGATGACCGTGCTGCCATGCACCTCTTGGGCGATATGCGCGATGAGGTTCTCCGTCAGGGACATGATGTCCTTGTAGTCGGCATAGGCTTCGTAGAGCTCGATCATCGTGAATTCCGGGTTGTGGCGAGTGCTCATGCCCTCGTTGCGATACACGCGGCCGATCTCATAGACCTTCTCGAGACCGCCGACGATCAGCCGCTTGAGGTGAAGCTCGATGGCGATCCTCATATAGAGCTGCATATCAAGCGCATTGTGATGCGTAATGAACGGACGAGCGGCCGCTCCGCCGGCAATCGTGTGGAGAGTCGGCGTTTCAACCTCGAGGTAGCCGAGAGAATCCAGGTAACGGCGCATGGACTGGATGATGCGGGAACGCAGGATGAACGTCTGCTGCACATCCGGGTTGGTGATCAGATCGACATAACGCTGGCGGTAGCGCTGCTCCACGTCCTTGAGTCCATGGAATTTGTCCGGCAAAGGAAGAAGCGATTTGCTGAGGACCGTTACTTCCTTGGCCTTGACGGAGATCTCGCCCGTCTTCGTCTTGAATATCGTGCCGTCGACGCCGACGATATCTCCGATATCGAGCAGGTCAAAAGCCTTGTACTGGCTTTCCTCGACCGAATCCTGACGGACATAAATCTGAATGCGGCCGGTCAGGTCCTGAATCGTGGCGAACGCGGCCTTGCCCATGCCGCGCTTGGTCATGATTCGGCCGGCGATACGAGCGGCGGCGCCCTTCTCCTCCAGCTCTTCCTTTGTCAGATCGCCGAATTCGGATGCAATGCCGCCGGCTGTCGCCGTGCGCTCGAACTTGCTGCCGAACGGGTCCACGCCCAGATCGCGAAGCTCATCGAGCTTCGCCCGCCGAAGCTGCAGAAGCTCGCTTAGGTCCTGCTGTTCCTGTTGATCCACTGTGCCGTTCTCTTGACTCACTTGATCTTCATCTCCTTGCTTGTCTATCCCTTAAAAAAGCTCCCTATAGGTAGGAAGCTCCTGAATGGAAGTATAGCTGCTAAGTCTGGTCTGGGTGCCTGGATTACTTTTTGATGTCCAGAATCCGGTATTGAATGACGCCGGCCGGAACGTTGACCTCGACGGTCGTGCCCTTCTTCTTGCCGAGAATCGCCCGACCGAGCGGGCTTTCATTGGAGATCTTGTTCTGCAGCGGATCGGATTCCGCCGTGCCGACGATGGCGTATTCGATCGTATCGCCGAACTCCAGATCCTCGATCGTCACGATGGAGCCGATGCTTACCGTATCTACGGCGATATCGTCATTATTGATGATGCGCGCGTTGCGCAGCATTTTCTCAAGCGTAAGGATGCGTCCTTCGATAAAAGCTTGCTCGTTTTTAGCATCTTCATACTCGGAGTTTTCGCTGATGTCGCCATAACCGATAGCGACTTTGATCCGCTCGGCCACTTCGCGACGTTTCACGGATTTGAGATTCTCCAATTCCTCTTCCAGCCTCTTGAGTCCGTCCTGAGTCAGAATCACTTCTTTGTCGCTCATTGCCGATTCTCCTGTCGTGGCGTATTTGCTTACCTCGCGTTGAAAGCGAAAGGAATTACAGCAGGATTCCCAGTGCCTGAAACCGTGTCCATAATCCACCAAGAACAGACGGCACAGGATTATATTGCAAGATTATATGCAATTGCACCCGGCGTGTCAATGAGAGGCGCCCGGCAAAGACGGCCGCCCGCGGGGACGCTCCCCGCAAGGGAAAGCGTCTTGCCGCGGGCGGCAGGGCTTCAGTTGACCGCCGCTTCCGGAACGGCCGGCGTCTGGGCATCCTGGCCGAGAGACCGGATATACTCGTTCAGGATAGTGACCATCACATCTCGGCTCGTCTCTTCCATGATGTTGTCCTTGATGCGGGCGGCTCCCTTGAGGCCTTTGAGATACCAGGCCAGATGCTTGCGCATCTCCTTCACGGCCACGGCCTCGCCTTTGAGCGCGATCAGCCGATCCATGTGAAGGATGGCGATCTCCATCTTCTCCACGGCGTTCGGCTCCGGCAGCAGCTCGTCATGCGTAAGGTAATGGATCGTGCGGTAGAGCATCCATGGGTTCCCGAGCGCCGCGCGTCCGATCATGACGCCGTCGCAGCCGGTTTCGGCGATCATGCGCTTGGCGTCCTCGGGCGTGTTGACGTCGCCGTTGCCGATGACCGGAATGCTCACCGCTTCCTTGGCCTGCCTGATGTAGCTCCAGTCGGCATGGCCCGTATACAGCTGCTCCCGGGTGCGTCCGTGCACGCTGACGGCCTTGCCTCCGGCGCGCTCGACGGCGCGGGCGTTTTCGACCACGAAGATATGATCGCTGTCCCAGCCGATCCTCATCTTGACCGTTACCGGCTTGTCGACGGCGTCGACGACCGAGCTGACCATCTCGTAGATCTTGTCGGGATTGAGCAGCCACCGGGCGCCGGCATCGCATTTGGTCACCTTCGGCACCGGACAGCCCATGTTGATGTCGATGATGTCCGCATTCGTCTCCTTGTCGACGACTTTCGCCGCCTGGACAAGGGATTCGCGGTCTCCGCCGAAAATCTGCAGGCTGAGCGGCTTTTCGCGCTCATCCACGAACAGCATTTCGCGCGTGCGCTTGTTGCCGTGGACAATCGCCTTGTCGCTCACCATCTCCGCGCAAACGAGTCCGGTGCCGAACTCTTTGGCGATGAGCCGGAATGCGGGATTGCAGACGCCGGCCATGGGAGCGAGAACGACATTGTTCTTCATTTCAACATTTCCGATTTTAAGCATAACCGTTCCTTCCTTCTATCGCAGACCACCGCTCGTCACGGCTGTCAATTCTTCATAATCGATGCCTAGAGTGTCGGCGATCCGCCCCAGAAGCTTGGCTTCCGGCTTGCGCGTGCCGCGCTCGAGCGAGCCGAGCACCGCGACGGATACTTCCAGCTTGTCGGCCAGCTGCTGCTGGGTGAAGCCCTTCAGCTTCCGAAAGGCGCGGATCCGCTGCGCCAGTTGATCGTATTCCATTGAGCAATGCCTTCCTTTCCATCCCGTAATGCCGCGACCGCCATCGACTCCGCCTTGGCCAGCAGAGGGTGGCCCGGTTCCAGCACTTCGGCCAGGGGAACCATCACGAAAGCCCGCTCCTCCATTCTAGGATGAGGGAGCTGCAGCTCTTCCTTATCCATGGACACATCTTCATATAAAAGCAGATCCAAATCAATCGTTCTTGGGCCGTTGCGGATATCGCGGACGCGGCCAAGCCGGCGCTCGATGTCGAGCATCAGGCGCAGCAGCTCCAGAGGATCGAGGCGCGTCCGCAGAGAAGCCGCCATATTGAGGAACGCAGGCTGGTCGGCGTAACCGACCGGATCGGTCTCGTACGCGGAGGATGTCTCCTCCACGGCTACGCCGTCGCTTCCGTCAAGAAGCTCAAGCGCCTGCGCCAGCAGCTCCGCGCGGTCCCCTATGTTGGAGCCAAGGGCGATATAAGCCCTGCTCATGTTCCCGCCAGTCCCGCTATGCGGGTACGATTTCTCCATGCTCATCCCGCTTTCGCACCAGTTCGACGACAACGCCGTCGAAGTGGATCTCGAACGGAGGATTCGGTTTCGTCACGCGAACGGTCAATTCAGTAATGCCAGTATACGTCTCGAGCAGTGCAGTTGCAATACGGCCCGCCAGCGCCTCGATCAGCTTCACGGGCGGCCCTTCCACGATTTTCTTGGTCGCCGCGTGCAGGTCGGCATAGTTGATGGAATGCTCCAGCTCGTCGGTGCGCGAGGCCTGCTCAAGATCCAGCTTCAGAACGAGGTCGACATGGAAGTTCTGCCCAAGCCGGTTCTCCTCCGGAAATACGCCATGATAACCGAAAAACCGCATGCCATTAAGTGTCATCTTGTCCATTGTCGGCCGGTCCATTCCTTTCTGTCCCAAAGTATTCAGCGCGGGCCGTAGACGATCGCGTCTGTCATCGCGCATGTTTTCCGGATCGCTTCGATATCGTGCACGCGCACGATCTGGCAGCCTTGGGCGATTCCAAGCGCTACTGTCGCTGCCGTCCCCTCGATCAGCTCTCCGACCGGCAGCCCGAGCGTGTCCCGGATGAACCGCTTGCGCGAAGTGCCGAGCAGCACCGGGTAGCCCAGCTCCGCCAGCTCCGACAAGCTTCCCATCAACGCTACATTGTCTTCATGGGTCTTGGCAAAACCGATGCCGGGATCGAGCCAGATGTTCTCCTCCGCCACGCCTGCCGCCCTTGCGATCCCGACGCTTCCCTCAAGGTCGGAAACGACATCCGGAATGAGATCCTCATAATTCCGCTCCCGGCGGTTGTGGCTGATGATGACCGGGCAGCCGAACTCGGCGGCGGCATCCGCCATTCGGGTATCGAGCCGCAGGCCCCATATGTCGTTGATGATATGCGCGCCGGCTTGAAGCGCCGCCCTTGCCGTCTCGAATTTGTACGTATCGATGGAAAGAGGCATATCCGGCAGCTCCAGGCGCAGCCTCTCGATCAAGGGGACGACGCGCCGCAGCTCCTCCTCATGCGGAACAGGGATATAGCCGGGGCGGGTCGACTCTCCCCCGACATCGATGATGTCCGCACCCTCCCGCGCCATCTTCAGGGCATGGCGCACCGCTTCATCCACCTGGGCATGGCGTCCGCCGTCGGAGAACGAATCCGGGGTCGCGTTCAGGATGCCCATGATCAAGGTTCGCTCTCCAAGCTCCAGCTCGACGCCTCCTCCCAGCTCATACCGCCGCTTCGGCACGGCATGGCGCCGTTGTCGGCTATACATCGAATCCCCTCCTATATAAACATGATGGACCGGATGATCCCTGCGGAATTCTACGGTCAACGTCTGCCGATCAGGGTCTGCCGGAGCCTCGCATACGCAATCGAGATGATGTCCGGTCAGAATCGTCTGTCCGGCCGCAGCCAATAGCCTGGACTGCTACTCCGGGCATCGGCCCGGTACAGGCTCAGCAGCTTGCCGCATATCGGACCCGCCGCCGCTCCTGCACGCGGATGGGCGTTCTTCCCCGAGCCGTCAGCCAGCGTGGCGACGGGAACCAGCTCCTGCACCGACCCGGTCGTCCACACCTCGTCCGCCTCCAATAGATCCTCCCACCGGTACAGTCCTTCCTCGACCGGCATCCCCGCTTCCCGCGCCAGCTCCATGACGCGGCCGCGCGTGATTCCGGGCAGGATCCCCGTCTCCAGGGATGGCGTGCGGACGATGCCTCCCGACACGAAGAACAGATTGCTGACGATCCCCTCCGCCAGCCATCCATCGGCAGTAAGCATCAGCCCTTCGGATCCGGGTGAAGCTCCGGAGGCCATCAGCTCCTGCTTGGCCGCAATGCTGTTCATGTAATGCAGCGACTTCATCCGAATGCCGAGCTCGGGCGTATTCCGCGGCGTCCCCAGCAGGCGCAGCTCGCGTCCGCGGACATGCAGCTCCGGAGCTGCGGGCGGAAGATTCTTGACCATGACGATCTCCGAAGGCGATGTGTAAGGCCCTGCCGGCAAGCCAAGTCCTTCGTCGCCGGCGGACACCGTCATGCGGACATAGGCATCGCCGTTGATGGCTGCGGCGGCCGTCACATCGCGGATCAGCCTGCGGATGGCAGCCGGCTCCGCCCGATAGGAGATCTGAAGACGCATGCAGCCTTCCTCCAGCCGCCGCAGATGCCGCTCCAGCAAATACGGCTCGCCGCCGTACGTGCGGAACGTCTCGAACAGTCCCATTCCATATAAAAATCCGTGGTCAAAAACCGAGATGCGGACATCTTCGGAATCGGCCACGGATCCGTTATAACCAATCTTCATCGAACGGCCGTCTCCGACAGGAAGTTGCGCAGCAGCGCCAATCCGTTCTCCGTAATGATGGATTCCGGATGGAACTGCACGCCTTCAACGGCATATTTCTTGTGCCGCAAGCCCATGATCTCGCCCTCGGCCGTCTCGGCCGTGATCTCCAGCTCGTCCGGCAGCGTCTCGCGCCGCACGATGAGGGAGTGGTAGCGGGTAGCGGTGAACGGCGACGGCAAGCCCCGGAATACGCCCCTTCCCTCGTGAAGGATCGGAGATGTCTTGCCGTGCATGAGCCGCTCCGCCCGCACCACTTCGCCTCCGAAGGCTTGTCCGATCGCCTGGTGCCCCAGGCAGACGCCGAAGATCGGAATCTCGCCCTTGAAGCGCTCGATCAGAGCGAGGCTGATGCCGGCTTCGTTCGGCGAGCAAGGTCCCGGAGAGATCAGGATGTGATCCGGAGCCAGCCGCGCGACCTCCTCCAGCGTAATCTCGTCATTGCGCTTCACGACGATCTCTTCGTTCAGCTCGCCAAGGTACTGCACGAGGTTGTACGTGAAGGAATCGTAATTGTCGAGTACGAGAATCATCTCGATAGCCCCCTGTCAGTTGGTGTCGGATGCCGGCGCGGCATCCGCGGCACGGTGCAGCTCCGCGTATTGGAAAGCGCGCCACAGCGCTCTTGCCTTGCTGATGGATTCCTTGTATTCCCGCTCGGGGTCGGAGTCGATTACAATGCCGGCCCCGGCCTGGATATGCACTTGGCCGTCCACGACGGCCATCGTGCGGATAATAATATTAAATTCCATATCCCCGCTGTAGTCAATCCAGCCCATCGAGCCCGTATACGGACCACGGCGCACCGGTTCCAGCTCCTCGATGATTTCCATCGTGCGGATTTTGGGGGCGCCGGTAATCGTTCCCCCGGGAAACACGCCGGAGATGACATCGAATGCATCAAGCCCTTCGGCAAGACGGCCTTCCACCTGGGAAGCCATATGCATGACATGGGAGTACCGCTCCACCGCCATCAGCTCCTCCACCCGCACGCTGCCATAACTCGACACGCGCCCGAGATCGTTGCGCTCCAGGTCGACGAGCATGATATGCTCGGCGGTCTCCTTCTCGCTCGCTCTAAGCTCCCGCTCCATCGCCGCGTCCTCCTCCGGAGTGCGCCCGCGCCGTCTTGTCCCCGCGATCGGACGCGTGGCCAGCCGCCCGTCCTTCATCTCGACGAGCAGCTCCGGCGAAGCGGACACCAGCTGAAAGGCCGGCGTGCGGAGCAAGCCCATATAAGGAGAAGGATTGATGAGCCGAAGCCATTCGTACAGCTCTTCCGGAGACGTCTCCGTCCGGCACTGCTGCCTGAGCGAGAGATTGACTTGAAAGACGTCGCCCGCCGCGATGTAATCCTGGATCCGGCGGACAGCATTCATATAGCGGTCCTTGAGGAACGGGCTCGCGGCCCCTTCCGGCACATCCGCGAAAGGAGGGGCCGAGCCGTCCCCCTCCCGCTCCAGAAGCTGGCGGCGGGAATCCGCAAGCTCCGCTGCCGCACCGGATGAGGCGCTCCAGTCCGCCCATTCCCGAAGCATTTCTTCCGCCCGGATGACCGCCGCATCGTATGCGGCCCTTATGGCGCCTGCATCGGCTTGGCCGGCCAGCGGGACATGCACCGAGGCGTACAGCAGCCGCTCCTTGCGGTCGACGATCCACAGCTCGTCCAGCCGCATGAACAGATAGTCCGGCAAGCCGAGATCGTCTTCGGCCAGCTCCGGGAGACGCTCGATGGAGCGGATGATGTCATAACCCCAGAAGCCGCCGATGCCTCCGGTCCATGCCGGACCTTCTTCCGCAGGAAGCCTCGGTCCTTCCGAGCCTCGCATCCAGCGCCTGACCGCCTCCAGCGGAGCGGCCTCGAAGCGCTCGACCAGCTCGTAGTCTGCCGGCCGGCCATCCTCTCCGGTTCGAAGCCGTAGCTGTTCGGCATGACCTCCCTTGCCCTGCAGCAGCTCGGCTGGCCGCCGTCCCATATAGGTGTACCTTCCGCTTTTGCCGCTCTCCAGGACGATCGAGCACGGCCCCGCCTCCAGCCACATCGCTTCCCAGGATTCCGGCAGCAGGCCCTTCTCCGGCAGCCGCAGGCTGGCCAGCACCGGCAGAGTCGTGTACCTCTTCTCCCCGCCCAGCCAAGATTCCCACCGCTCCCAAGACGTGCATCCGATGATCTCTGCCATGGCCCCGCTTCCCCCGTTCATGCTTCGTCCTCTTCTCTATCGACTGATCGTATCCTTTTGATAGGGCAAAATCAAGCTGAAAAAGACCCCATTTCACCCTGATGGAAACCGGCTTGCCTCCGAAAGCGCTTGCCATGAAAAATACGGAACCCCTCCTCTGCGGGATGGCGTTTCCGGCCATGAAAAAACCGCCCCGCGCCATCGGTAGAGATGGCGTCGGAACGGCTTGCCCTGCATGAAGCCTCCGCCTCCGATCGTCGGCGAGCCTTCGTGTTATCCGGAACCTAGTTCTCGAAGTTGAACAGCGGCGTGCTCAGGTAGCGCTCGCCGTTGCTCGGCACGATAGCGATGACGCGCTTGCCCGGGCCCAGCTTCTTGGCGACCTGCAGCGCGGCGGAGATGGCTGCGCCGGAGCTGATGCCGACGAGCAGGCCTTCTTCCTTGGCAGCGCGGCGCGCATACTCGAAGGCTTCCTCGTTCTCGACCGTAATGACCTCATCGTAGATCTCGCGATCCAGGATGTCCGGAATGAAGTTGGCGCCGATGCCCTGGATCTTGTGGCCGCCCGGCTTGCCGCCGGACAGCAGCGGGGAGGCCGCAGGCTCGACCGCGACGATGTGGATGTTCGGGAAGTTCTTGCGCAGCACTTCGCCCGTGCCGCTGATCGTGCCGCCGGTGCCGATGCCCGCTACGAATGCGTCCAGCTTGCCGTCGTAGCCGTTGATCGCCTCGACGATCTCAGGTCCCGTCGTCTCGCGGTGGACCTTGACGTTGGCCGGGTTCTTGAACTGCTGCGGGATGAAGTAGTTCTCGTTCTCCTCCGCCAGCTGCTCCGCCTTCTTGACGGCGCCGTTCATTCCTTCCGCTCCAGGCGTCAGCACCAGCTCCGCGCCGTAAGCGCGAAGCAGGTTGCGGCGCTCAAGGCTCATCGTCTCCGGCATGACGAGCACGGAACGATAGCCCTTGGCTGCAGCAACCATGGCCAGGCCGATACCTGTGTTGCCGCTCGTCGGTTCGACGATTGTCGTCACGCCCGGCTGGATCAGACCTTGCTCTTCCGCAACGTTGATCATGCTGATGGCGATGCGGTCCTTGACGCTGGAGCCCGGGTTCTGATACTCCAGCTTCACGTACACTTCGGCGCTTCCCTCCGGCACCAAGCGGTTCAAGCGGACAAGCGGCGTATCTCCGATCAGTTCGGTTACATTCTGCACAATTCTGGCCATAGTCAACTGCCTCCTCATCTATATTCCGACTAAAATAGTAGGTTATTAGCTGTTTCTATCTTAACAAGGCCTTTCGGCCCTTGTCAATAGAATCGCGGAGGACAGCATGAACGTATCGTCATTCCGCTATCCTTTGGTCGGCTCCGATGACGGATCCGGCAGCACCGATGCCTGATAGCGCTTAAGAAGCTTCTCTTCTCCATCCTTCAGGGATCCCGCTTCGTCCAGGGCGATCATGCGCTTGACCCGCTCGCGGATGGCGGCCTTGCCAGGGTCCGGCGGCGTGATCCGCTCCAGCAGCTCAATGACCGCATAACCGCCGGCCACCTCCACGGGACCTGCGATGTCGCCGGGCTGCAGGCCGGCGGCCGCCTTGGCCGCCCCCGGGTCGAGGAATGGATCCCGCTCGTCGATCAGGCCGAGATCTCCGCCGTTCGAAGCCGTGCCTTCATCCAGCGATTCCCGCTGCGCCAGCTCCTCGAAGCCGGACCCCTGCTCCAGCTCATCCAGCACCGCAGAGGCCTTGTCCGAGTCCGGAAGGACGATCCAGCGAAGATGCAGGCGCGAGGAAGGGGAGAGCTCTGCCTCATGCTCCTTCATATAAGCGTCTACTTCCTTGTCCGGAACCTCAATGCCGCGCGTCATCCACTTTTCCAGAAGCAGGCGGTACATGACGTCGCTCCATACGTCATCCCGGCTCATGCCGAGCTGCTCCTTCATTTCCCGGTAGAAGGCGTTCTCGTCCTCGTAGCCTTCCATCTGGGAAGCCAGCTCCGACTGGATCTCCTCGGCCGACACCTCCAGGCTTCCCTTGGCGCTCTCCTGGTCCAGCGCGCTGCGCAGCATCAGCATCCTGAGCACGCTGTCTCCGTACTGCTTCTTGAGATGCTCCACCCAGTCCGAATTCCGAATCGCCTGGTCCCCGACGACAGCCGCTTCGCCGTCCGAGCCTCCGGCTCCCGCTCCAGGCATGTCGCCCGATGCGGGAGCCGACTCGGGAAGCTGCTGGAGAACAACAAAAACGGCGAGCACGATCATGCAGACCGCCTGCAAGCCGATGATTCCCTTGAGCATTTTGTCCTTGCCCATATGCCAGTCTTCCCTTACCCGTTCTTGCCGGCGGTGGCTTCTTGAAGCAGCCTTTCCAGATGAGGCTTGTCGAATCTGTAGGCCTCGTTGCAGAAGTGGCAGACGACCTCCGCCGATCCTTCCTCTTCGATCAGGTTCCTCAGCTCGGCTTCGCCCATGCTGATCAGCGTCTGCTCCACCTTCTCCGGAGAGCACTGGCAGACGAACTTCACGTCCATCGTCTCGTGCACAGTCAGCTCGTCGCCGACGACCCACCGCAGAATTTCTTCCGGGGTCTCTCCCTGATCCAGAAGGGCCGTGACATGCGGCAGCCCGCCCAGAGCGGTCTCGAGCCGCCCGATCTCCTCATCGGTCAAGCCCGGCAGCAGCTGGAGGATGAAGCCTCCTGCATGCAGGACCTTTCCGTCCACGTCCACCAGCACGCCCACTCCGACCGCCGAAGGCGTCTGCTCGGAGGAGGCGAAGTAATAGGTGAAATCCTCGCCCAGCTCGCCGGAGACGATCGGAACGCTGCCGCGATAAGGCTCCTTGAGGCCTAGATCCTTGGTGACATGGACAAATCCCGTCGTACCGACGACGCCAGCCACATCGAGCTTGCCGAGCGAATTGCTCGGCACATGCGCCTCCGGATTGTCGACATAACCGCGCACCTCGCCTTTGGCGTTGGCATCAACGACGATCTGGCCGATCGGACCGTCGCCCTTGACCTGAAGCGTCAGCTTCTCCTCGCCCTTGAGCATCATGCCCATCATCGCCCCGATCGTCGCTGTGCGTCCCAGCGCTGCGGAAGCGGTCGGGTAGGTTCCGTGACGCCGCTGCAGCTCGCCGACCAGCTCGGTCGTGCGCGCGGCGAATACGCGGACTTTGCCGCCCCATGCCGTTCCCCGGACGAGATAGTCGCCCTCGCGGGTTCCTTCCTTGTAATCGCTCATCAATGAATCCCTCCTTGTCCTCTGTTGGTTTCTTCCATGCCGTTGATGCTCAAGATTTCAGTCGATGCGCTGAATACGATCTCAATTTGCTCTTACTCTGACTTCATTAACCATGCTGGTCCTGGTTGCGCTCATAAATGATGCGCAGCCCTTCGAGCGTGAGCAGCTGGTCCACCTTCTCGATCGTCTCCGATTCCGCCGCGATCATGTCGGCCAGGCCTCCCGTCGCGATGACGCGCGGGTCGGTCCCGAACTCCTGGCGGATCCGGCGAACGATGCCGTCCACCTGTCCGGCATAGCCGAAAATGATGCCGGCCTGCATTGATGTCACCGGATTGCGGCCGATGACGCTGCGCGGCCGGACAAGCTCGATGCGCGGCAGCTTGGCCGCTTTCTGGTAGAGCGCTTCCGTCGAGATGCCGATGCCCGGCACGATGGCGCCGCCCAGATAAGCGCCGCTCGGATCGATGTAATCGAAGGTCGTCGCCGTCCCGAAATCGACGACGATGAGCGGCGAGCCGTATTTCTCGATGCCGGCGACAGAATTCACGATGCGGTCCGCTCCGACCTCGCGCGGATTCTCGTACCGGATGTTGAGACCCGTCTTGATGCCGGGACCGATGACAAGAGGGGAGTGCCGAAGGTAGTTGACCGACAGCTGCTCCAGCGTCCTCATGAGCGGCGGCACGACCGAAGAGACGACGACTCCGTCGATGGCATCGATGGAGATGCCGGCGAACTGGAAGAAGTTGTACACCATCATGCCGTACTCGTCGCTCGTCGCCGAGCGGTTGGTGCTCATGCGCCAGTGATGGAGCAGCTCCTGTCCGCGGTAGATGCCGAGCACGATATTCGTATTGCCTACGTCGATGACGACAATCACGGCTTACGACCTCCCCTTCTTGCCGCCCAGGTCGAGGCTGATATCGAGAGCTTCGAACGAATACGTGAGGGCTCCGACGGAAATGATGTCCACGCCGGTCTCGGCGATGGCCCGGATCGTATCCAGCCGCACCCCGCCCGACGCTTCCGTCAGGACATGGGGAGAACGGCTCTTGATCAGGCGGACAGCCTCCGCCATGAGCTCCGGCTTCATATTGTCGAGCATGATGATGTCCGCGCCGCAGTCCAAGGCTTCGCCGACCTGCTCCAACGATTCCGTCTCGACCTCGATCTTCATCGTGTGCGGGATGGCGGCACGGGACGCGGTCACGGCCGCCGTGATGCCGCCCGCTCCCTTGATATGGTTGTCCTTGATCATGACGGCGTCGTACAAGCCGAAGCGGTGATTGGCTCCGCCGCCGACGCGGACGGCGTACTTCTCCAGCATCCGGTGGCCCGGAGTCGTCTTGCGGGTGTCGACCAGACGCGTCGGAAGCCCGTCCAGGATATTGACAAAGCGGCTCGTCTTGGTCGCAATGCCCGACAATCGCTGCATCAGATTGAGCGCGAGGCGCTCGCCCGTCAGGATGCTGTGCGTGCTGCCTTCCACTTCCGCGATGACCGTGCCGGCC
The DNA here is from genome assembly GCF_002243345.2 of Paenibacillus sp. RUD330. NCBI lineage: Bacteria > Bacillati > Bacillota > Bacilli > Caryophanales > Paenibacillaceae > Paenibacillus > Paenibacillus sp. RUD330. The sequence goes on along the minus strand of NZ_CP022655.2, from coordinate 97,052 downwards.
TCAACCCGGTCGCCATCCTGCACATGGGCCGTGAAGGCAAGGGACGGATCGACGACGGAGAAGACGGTCTGCGCGACGGGCAAGCCGGCGATAATGCCGTCCTCCTTGACGTGGATGACGGCTTTCATGACGCTGCCGGCCGGAATCGTCGTGCGGGTCGTCACATCCCCGGTGCCGATATCCTCGGCCAGCCAGCTTTGAATGCTGTCCCGAAGACTTTTATCATAACCGCCGAGGCCTAGGTCGGCCTCAAATCGCTGATCCATCATATACCGATTCCTCCGTAATGCCCTGCACTCGGTGCAGAACCGTATGTTTGCGCCAATTGCGGTCATCCCGCTGAGGATGGTCCACCCGGTAATGCGCGCCGCGGCTTTCCTCGCGGGCAGCCGCGGACTCTGCGGTCAGCATGGAGATGGTCAGCAGATTGGCGAACTCGAAATCTTCCCATTTGGCCATGACCGACGAAAGGAACGGCAATTGCCTCTTCAGCTCGACAAGCCCTTGGGCGAGGCTGTCCGAGCTGCGGCGCAAGCCGACATAACGAACCATGACCTTCTGCAGCTTGAGCCGCTTCTCCACGACCGCCTGCCGCGAAATGGCGCTATGCTCTTCCTTTTCTTCCCGTACATGAACCGCGCCCTCAAGCGGCGGCAGCTCCTCGATGCGGTGGATGATGCGGCGCCCGAACACGATCGCCTCCGACAGCGAGTTGCTCGCCAGCCGGTTCGCGCCATGCACCCCGGTCGAAGACACTTCGCCGCAGGCGAAGAGGCGGGAGAGGTTCGTCTCTCCGTTCAGATCGGTCTTGACGCCGCCCATCGTATAATGAGCCGCCGGAGCGACCGGAATCCAGTCCGTCGTCAGATCGAGCCCGTATTGCAGGCAGGTTTCGTAGATCGTCGGGAACCGGTGGCGGATCATCTCCTCCGACTCATGCGTCACGTCCAGATAGACGAACGTCGACCGCGTCTGCTCCAACTCGCTGACGATGGCATTGGCCACGACGTCGCGAGGGGCCAGCTCCAGCTGCGGATGGTAGCGCTCCATGAAGCGGTCGCCGCGGATGTTGCGCAGAACGGCCCCTTCTCCGCGGACGGCCTCCGAGATGAGGAAGCGGGGCGCGCCCGGGTAACAAAGCGTTGTCGGATGGAACTGGATGAATTCCATATCCCTTATGTAGGCTCCGGCACGATAAGCCATTGCGACGCCGTCTCCGGTCGCCACTTCCGGATTGGTCGTATACCGGAACATCTGTCCCGTGCCGCCGGTGCACAGAATCGTCGCCTTGCCGCGCACGAACACCCGGCTGCCGTCCGGCTTCTGCACAAGAGCGCCGCAGCATTCATTGTCACGCGTGATGAGATCGATGGCGAAATGGTCGTCCCAAACCTCGATCCTCTCGGCTGCCATCGCCTTCTCCGACAAGGCGCGGACGATCTCGAAGCCGGTCGCGTCGCCGTTGGCGTGCAGGATGCGCCGCTGGCTGTGCGCGCCCTCCTTCGTCAGGGCGAACTCCCCGTTCTCCAGGTCGAATTGGGTGCCCATGCCGATCAGGCTGCGCACGCCCTTGGGCCCTTCATGCACCAGCACCTCCACAGCGTCGCGGTCGCATAATCCGGCGCCGGCCACGAGCGTATCCTCCAGATGGAAGTCGGGAGAATCCTCGTCGGAGATGACGGCGGCGATGCCTCCCTGCGCGTAGCGAGTGTTGCTGTCCATGAGCGATTTCTTGGTGATCATCAGGACCGAGTTCCGTTCGCTGGCCCGTATAGCGGTAAAAAGACCGGCAATGCCGGCCCCGATGACGATGACATCTTTCTCCACGACAGGCAGCTCGTCGAGATTCAGATCGACTAAATATCTAGGTATCATAGGTGCAAGCTCCTCCGGACATGGGAGTAGCGCATGCTACTTCACCAGCAGCATGCGCTCCAGGGACAGACGCGCCTTGTCGGCAACGGCATCCGGCACATAGATTTGCGGAGACATGTTTTCCAGGCAGCGCACAAGCTTCTTGAGGTTGTTGACCTTCATGTTGGGGCATACCAGGTATTTGGTCGCGAAATGGAACGTCTTGCCCGGGCTGTCCAGACGAAGCTGGTAGCCGGTGCCGTCCTCGGTTCCGACGATGAATTCCTTATTGGGCGATTCCTTACAATATTTAATGATGGCCGTCGTGCTTCCGACAAAATCGCCGAGCTCGACGACTTCCGGACGGCATTCGGGATGGACGACAAATTCCGCGTTCGGGTATTTGGCCTTCATCTCCTCGACGTCCTTGACGGTCAGCATGTCATGGGTATTGCAGTAGCCTTCCCAGATGATCATCTTCTTGTCGGTCTTCTGCTGGACATAATGGCCCAGGTTCTTGTCCGGCACCCAGATGATCTCGTCGCTGTCGACCGAGTTGACGACCTTCACGGCGTTGGCCGACGTGCAGCAAATATCCGTCTCCGCCTTGATCTCGGCCGAAGAGTTGATATAGGTGACGACCTTCGCATTGGGATGCTGCGCCTTCAGCTTGCGCAGGCCCTCGACATTGACCATGTCGGCCATCGGGCAGCCGGCCCGCTCGTCGGGAATAATGACGGTCTTGCCCGGAGCCAGAATCTTGGCGCTCTCGCCCATGAAGTGGACGCCGCAGAATACGATCGTTTCCGCGTCGGTTTCTGCCGCCTTTTGCGCCAGCAGGAACGAGTCGCCCCGGAAATCGGCAACCTCTTGAATTTCATCCCTCTGATAATAGTGGGCGAGAATGATGGCGTTGCGTTCCTTCTTCAGCTGCAGCAGCCTCTCGCGCAGTTCCCGGTTCTGTTCGGCCTTGCGCTCCAGAGCCAAAGCTTCCACGTCGATCCATCTCCTTCAAAGGCCTCGCTGCCATGCGTAGACGCAAGCGCGGACCCGTTATAGTATGCTCAACCATCCGGATATTCCATGCCGGATGCCCCTTTTAACTCGTGAAATGATTCACAATGTTGATAAGATGTGGCGATTCAGTAACACCTAATTTACACCCCTGCTCCGAGGCTGTCAACCAAGGAATTTTGCTTGCGGAGCCGCGGTTTCCAAGGATAACCGGCTGTCTGGAGCCTATAGCTCCCTTCGTTGAAAATGGGTGCGGAGCGCTCCGTCGGTTCCTTGTCCGACGCCTTTTTCTGCCGTACCATTCCATGTATCGGCCAACAAGGCCTTTACTCCTGCCTGAATTGGCGGTCCCAATCCGAACCAGGCTGCAAAAAAGCCTCTTGCATAAGGATGCAAGAGGCAGTTGATCGATATTAACGCTTGCCGGGATCGTAAGGCTCTCCCGCCGCCGCCGGAGCGCGGTTTTTGCCCGCCGCAAACGCGAGCAGCAGAAGTGTGAGCACGTAAGGCAGCATGTACAGGAACTCGTTCGGAATGGCCTTGGACCATTCGAACAGCTGGGCCTGGAAGCGCAGCGCCTGGGCAAAGCCGAAGAACAAGGCCGCCCCTGCCGCGCCGATCGGATGCCAGCGCCCGAAGATGATCGCCGCGATCGCGATGAAGCCCTGGCCGCTGATCGTCGTGTGGGAGAAATCGTACGTCGTCGTCAGCGAGATCGCCGCGCCGCCGAGACCGGCGAACGCGCCGCTCAGCATGACGCCGATGTAGCGGTACTTCGTGACGCTGATGCCGACGGTGTCCGCCGCGCCCGGATGCTCGCCGACGGCGCGCAGGCGCAGGCCGAAGCGGGTCCGGTACAGGACGAACCAGCTCAGGAACACGAGCACGTAGCAGATGTACGTGGTCGGATAGGCCTTGAACAGCGCTTCGCCGATGAACGGGATATCGGACAGGCCCGGAATGTTCCATTTGGTGAAGGCGATGCCGGTCAGGTTCTCCGACTGGCCCTGGCCGTCGAACAGGCTCTTGACCAGATAGATGGTCGCGCCCAGAGCAAGGATATTGATGACGACCCCGATAATGACCTGGTTGGCCTTCAGCGTGATGGAAGCCACCGCATGCAGCAGGGAGAAGATGACGCCGCAGACGACCGCCATGAGGAGGCCGAACCAAGGCGAGCCGCCGCCAAAGCCCCATTCGCTGGAGAAATACGTGAACACGGCAGCGCTGAACGCTCCGACGATCATGAGGCCTTCAAGGCCGATGTTGACGACGCCGGAGCGCTCCGAGAAGATGCCGCCGAGCGCGGCCAGAATCAGGGCGGTCGAGAAGACCAGCGTCGTGTTGATCAGCTGAGCCAAAAGATCCATTTACGCCGCCCCCTTCTTTTCTTCCCGCCGTTTTTTGAAGAACGGCTTGAGGAACCATTTGACGATGCCGTGGCTGGCCACGAAGAAGATGACCGAGCCGATGACGATCCGGATGATCTCGTTCGGAACCTCAAGCTCGAAGTTCATGCCTTGCGAGCCGTAGCTGAGGAAGCCGAACAGAATCGCGCCGAACACGATGCCGAACGGGTTGTTGCCGCCGAGCAGGGAAACGGCGATGCCGTCGAATCCGTAGCCTGGCTGGGCGTTCATGACCGCCATGGACTTGAACACGCCGAGAATCTCGAAGGCTCCGCCGAGACCGGCGAAGGCGCCGGAGATCATCATCGCCTTGACGATGCTGCCCTTGACGTTGATGCCCGCGTAGAAAGCGGCATCGGCGTTGTGGCCGCTGGCGCGAAGCTCATACCCTTGGCGGGTCTTCCAAAGAATGTAGTAGAAAATGCCAGAGCAAAGCAGGGCGATGACCGTGCCCCAATGGACGCGGGCATTGTCCATCAGAGCGGACAGCCAGTCGATGGATGCCGAAGCCGACGGCAGCACATCCTGGGAGCGGTTCTGCCCTTTCTCGATCATGACGACGCGAACCATGAAGTTGGCGAAGTAATAAGCGATCCAGTTCAGCATGATCGTCGAAATGACTTCGTTGATTCCGCGGGTCGCTTTGAGCCAGCCGGCAAGGCCCGACCAGATCGCGCCCGCGAGACCGCCTGCCAGAACGGCCAGCGGAAGATGGATGAACCAGGGCAGATCGGTGTTGATGCCGACCCATGTGGCGGCCGTCATTCCCATGATGAACTGGCCTTCCGCACCGATGTTGAACAGTCCCGCGCGGAATGCGAACGCAACCGACAAGCCGGTGAAGATCAGCGGCGTCACCTGGCGGATAGCTTCGCCGAAGTCGTAGGTGGTTCCGAAAATTTTGACCAGCATGGCTTTATAGGCTTCGAAAGGGTTGAATCCGCCCATCCACATGACGATGGCGCCGACGATCAGGCCGAGAATAATGGCCAGAATCGGAACATAGGTGGACTGTTTCGTAAAGATTTGATTGAGACGCTGCATCCGTTGTCCTCCTGTCTCAGCCTGTATGGCCGGCGGCGGCTCCCATGGCGTTGCCCGCCATCATGAGTCCGATTTGCTCTTCGTTTTTCTCGTCCGCTTCCATCTGGCCCATGAACCGTCCCTCATAGATGACCGCAAGGCGGTCGGAGAGGCCGTACAGCTCCTCCAGCTCGAAGGAGACGAGAAGCACTGCCTTGCCTTCGTTGCGGGCTTCGATCAGCTGCTTGTGCACGAATTCGATGGCGCCGACGTCCAGGCCGCGAGTCGGCTGCACGGCGATGATCAGCTCCGGGTTGCGGGTAAGCTCCCGGGCGATGATCGCCTTCTGCTGGTTGCCGCCCGACAAGGAGCGGGCTTCCGTATGGATGCCGGACATCCGCACGTCGAACTGCTCTGCGAGCTTCTTGGCGTTCTGGTCCATCGCCTTGTAGTTCAATAACCCTTTGTGGGTGAAAGGCTCTTTGTAGTAGTTGTTCAACACCATGTTCTCGCTGACGCTGAAGTCGAGCACGAGACCGTGCTTGTGCCTGTCCTCGGGAATATGCGATACGCCGGCTTCCGTCACCGTACGTACGGAGGTTCCCAGCAATTCCTTGCCGAGCACCTTCACCGAGCCGCCGCTTGCCTTGCGCATGCCGGTAATCGCCTCGATGAGCTGCGTCTGTCCGTTGCCGTCGACGCCGGCGATGCCGAACACTTCTCCTGCGCGGATGTCGAAGGTGACATGGTCGACGACCGGCTTGCCGTGCTCTCCCGGAACGACCAGATCCTTCACTTCCAGCACCGGCTTGCCCGGCTTGCTCTTCTGCTTGTCCACTTGGAAGCTGACCGAACGGCCGACCATCATTTCCGCCAGCTGGCGCTCGTTGGATTCCTTCACGGAAACGCTGCCGATGACCTTGCCGCGCCGGATGACGGTGCAGGTGTCCGCAATCTCCATGATTTCCTTGAGCTTATGCGTGATGAGAATGATCGATTTGCCTTCGCGGGCCAGATTGCGCAGAATGACGATCAGCTCTTCGATCTCCTGAACGGTCAGAACGGCTGTCGGCTCGTCGAAGATCAGGATGTCCGCGCCGCGGTAAAGCGTCTTCAGAATTTCGACCCTCTGCTGCATGCCGACGGTGATAGCCTCGATCTTGACGCGGGGATCCACCTTCAGGCCGTACTGTTCGGATATTTGCTTCACGCGTTCATTGGCGCTCTTGATATCAATTGTCGCGCCTTTGGTAGGCTCGTTGCCCAGAATGATATTCTCCGCTACTGTAAAAGGCTTGACCAGCTTGAAGTGCTGATGGACCATGCCGATCCGCAGCTCGATCGCCTTGCCGGCACCATCGATGACCACGGGGCTTCCGTTGATTTCGATATGCCCCTCGTCAGGCTGATAGAGCCCGAAAAGGATATTCATGAGAGTCGACTTGCCGGCGCCGTTCTCTCCTAGAAGGGCGTGGATCTCTCCCTTTCTAAGCTGCAGGCTGATGTTGTCGTTCGCGACAATGCCGGGAAATCTCTTGGTGATTCCTTTCAGTTCTGCTACGATCGGCCTTTGCTCCATCCTTGCATCTCCTTCCCTTTTACGGCAAAAAGAACAAGGCCGGCTCTAGAAGCTGGCCTTGTCTTTGGGCTCGGGCAATCTTACTTGCTTGGCGCTGTCGGTACCGTGATTTCTCCGCCCGTAATTTTCGCTTCGTACTCTTTTACTTTGGCCATTACGTCCTCAGGAACGTTAGGGTTGTTCTCCGGAAGGCCTACGCCGCCGTCTTTCAGGCTCAGCGTACGGGTCGATCCGCCTTCGAATTTGCCGTCGGCCAGATCTTTGGAAACCATTTCCACCGCTTGGTCAACGCGCTTGACCATGGAAGTCAGCGTGATGTCGTTGCCGAAGTCGACGGATTGGTCTTTGTCGACGCCGATAACCCATACTTTTTGGCCTTTGCTGACGCGCTCTTTGGCTTCGGTGAAGACGCCGTTGCCGCTGCCGCCTGCTGCATGGTAGATGATGTCGGCGCCGTCGTTGTAGATCGTAGCCGCTGCCGCTTTGCCAAGGTCAGGCTTCGTGAAGTCGCCCACATAGCTGACTTTTACCGTAGCGTCCGGATTGACAGCTTTGACGCCAGCCGTGAAGCCGGCTTCGAATTTGCCGATCAGGTCGCCTTCAACGCCGCCGACGAAACCGACTTTGTTCGTCTTGGTCGTCAGGCCGGCAACGACGCCGACGAGGAAGGAGCCTTCGTTCTCGGCGAACATGACGGATTCAACGTTGGGAGCGTCAACGACGGAGTCGATGCTCGCGAGCTTCGCATCCGGGTTTTGCTTGGCCACGTTGGTCATCGCTTTATTCATCATGAAGCCGATGCCCCAAGTAAGGTCGTAACCGCCTTTGATCAGCGTGTTCAGGTTCGGCTCGAAGTCGGCGTCGCCCTTCGATTCAAGAGCCTTGACTTTGATGCCGGTGTCCTTCTCGAGCTTCTGAAGGCCTTCCCAAGCGGATTGGTTGAACGACTTGTCGTTGATGCCGCCGCCGTCCGTAACCATGCCGATCTTGAGCTTGGAGTAGTCGGCGTTGGAGCCGCCTGCATTCTCCGTATTGGCAGGTGTGTTGGAACCCGCTGCTCCGCCCGCATTCTCGGAGTTGTTATTGTTCTTCGAACCGCAACCGGAAACAACGAGCATCATAGCGAGCGCAGATACACTCAGTACTTGGAACGGCTTGCTTGTCCATTTCATCTGTGTATTTCTCCCCTGTCCTATACGTTTTGATTGGATATAGTTATTATAGCCTATAATCAATAAGAGTCAATGAGAAAGTGTTATTAAAACTTACACCGTGAAAGCATTTACATCCGAATAATCCAAAGCTTTTTCATTTTTCATGAAATAAATTGGATAAATATGACGACTATTCATCTGTAAAACTTACATAGCCCTTACAGAGCAGATTACTCCAACCCTGTTACCTTTCCCTCACCCTCGGATATTATACCGGACCGCCTGAACATAAGCAACAGCCCTCATGCACAATTGTGCATGAGGGCTGCAAGGTTTCAAGCGATGATTTAGACTTTGTCCGGACCGCTGCCGGTTCCGTCTCCGCCGATGTCGGAGCCGCCCGTGTTGGCGTCCGTAATGCTCTCGCCAGAAGTCGATCCTTCACCGGGATCGCGAGGCTGGATGCGGACCTTGACACCGCCGATCGTGTCGATCATAGGCTCGCCGGAAGGCTCTTCGCCGCCTGCGTCGCCGCTGCCGGAACCGTCGCCGTTCTCGGAGCCGGTCTCGATCAGGTTGCGGATCTGCTCCAGGTCGAGCGTCTCGAGGCGAAGCAGCGTCTGGGCGATCAGATGCACTTCCTTGCTCTTCTCGGTAAGCAGCTGCTTCGCGCGGTTATAGCTCTCGTTGATGAAGTTCTGCATCTCCTGGTCGATCTCGTAAGCGATCTTGTCGGAGTAGTTCTGCTCGTGGCCGATATCCCGTCCAAGGAATACCTGGCCTTGCGTGCTGCCGAACTGCATCGGGCCGAGCTTGTCGCTCATGCCGTATTCCATGACCATGCTGCGGACGATGCCTGTCGCTTGCTTGAAGTCGCTGTAGGCGCCGGTTCCGATTTCTCCGATGAACAGCTCCTCGGCTACGCGGCCGCCCAGCAAGCCGGTGATCTTGTCGAGCATTTCCTGCTTGGTGATGAGCATGCGGTCTTCCTTGGGAAGCATGATGACATAACCGCCGGCGCGTCCGCGAGGAATGATCGTGACCTTGTGCACCATGTCGGCATTCTCCAGAAAGTAGCCGATGATGGTGTGGCCCGCCTCGTGGTAAGCGACGATGCGCTTCTCGCGATCGCTGATGACGCGGCTCTTCTTCTCCGTGCCTACGATGACGCGGTCGATCGCTTCATCGACCTCGGTCATGCCGATATCCTTCTTGTTGCGTCTTGCCGCTAGCAGGGCCGCTTCATTGAGAAGGTTCTCGAGATCGGCGCCGGTAAAGCCCGTCGTCCGCTTCGCGATGATGTCCAGCTTGACGTCCTTGTTGAGCGGCTTGTTGCGCGCATGGACTTTGAGGACGGCCTCGCGTCCTTTTACATCCGGGCGGTCGACCGTGATCTGACGGTCGAAGCGGCCTGGACGAAGCAGCGCGGGATCCAGAATGTCCGGACGGTTGGTGGCGGCTACGATGATGATGCCTTCGTTGGCGCCGAAGCCGTCCATCTCGACGAGCAACTGGTTGAGCGTCTGCTCGCGCTCGTCATGTCCGCCGCCGAGGCCTGCGCCCCGCTGGCGTCCGACAGCGTCGATCTCGTCGATGAAGATGATGCAAGGCGCGTTCTTCTTGGCGTTCTCGAACAGGTCGCGGACGCGGGATGCGCCTACGCCGACGAACATCTCGACGAAGTCCGAGCCGGAGATGCTGAAGAACGGAACTCCGGCTTCGCCTGCGACAGCGCGGGCCAGGAGCGTCTTGCCGGTACCCGGAGGGCCCACCAGCAGCACGCCTTTAGGAATGCGGGCGCCGACTGCGGCGAACTTGCGCGGATCCTTGAGGAATTCGACGACCTCGACGAGCTCCTGCTTCTCCTCGTCGGCGCCGGCGACATCCTCGAACGTGACCCGCTTCTTCTCTTCGTTATACAAACGGGCTTTGCTCTTGCCAAAGTTCATGACCTTGCCGCCGCCGCCCTGTGCCTGATTGATCAGGAAGAAGAACAGGATGAAGATGATCACGAACGGAATGATGGAGGTCAGGAATGTAAGCCAGATGCTCTGGCCTTTCATTTTCTTGTACTCGATCTGGATCCCGTTCTTCAAGGCTGTATCCGAAATCTGCTTGGAGGTGTATTCCTCCGCGTTTGTGTAGGTGAAGAACTTGAGCGAATTGCTTTCAGACCCCGCTGGCGTTTTCTTGTATTCACCGGTCACCAGATACGTGTAACTGTCGAATTGAACCGTCAGCTTGTCGATGTTGTCAGCCTGGAGCTGCTGTTGGAACTCGTCGTAACGAATCTGGGTGCTGTTTTCGTCCTGATTGCTGATGAATTGGACAATTCCGACGGTTACCAGGAAAATAAGCAGGTAAAATCCAGTGTTCCGGATGATTCGATTCATCCCCTACCTCCTCTCAAGACGCTTCAAATATTTTACCATAGCCTGTCTGACCATCTCAACAGAACCCCGGTTCAGGGCAGGCAAGGGAAATCGCAAAGGGGCTATTTGGTGTAGACTTCCGGTTTCAGGATGCCGATGTAAGGGAGATTGCGGTAGTATTCCGCATAATCGAGGCCGTATCCGACGACGAAAGCATCCGGAAGCGTGAAGCCGGTATAGTCGGCATCAAGATCGACCGAGCGTCCAGACGGCTTGTCGAAGAGGGTGACGACCGTGACGGACTTGGCGTTGCGCCGCTCCAGCACGTCGATCAGATAGCTGAGCGTGAGCCCGCTGTCGATGATGTCCTCCACGATCAGCACGTCGCGGCCTTCCACGGAGACGTCCAGATCCTTGATGATCTTGACGACCCCGGAGGATTTCGTGGAAGCTCCATAGCTCGATACGGCCATGAAGTCCATCTCCAGAGGGACGCGTATTTCCTTAACCAGGTCCGCCATGAAAATAAACGCACCCTTGAGCACGCAGATGACAAGCGGGTTGCGGCCCTCGTAATCGCCGGTCAGAATCTCTCCGAGCTCCTTGACCTTCCTCTGGATCTCTTCCTCGCTGTGCAGAATCTCTTGAATGTCGTTATGCAAGTTGTGTTCCTCCCGATGACCTTAATCCTATATTTATGAATCCAATAAGCCTGGTTATTCTCCATTCTCTTCGCCGCCGAAGCCGAGGGCGACAATCGGCGCCGATTCGACGACGAGCAGCCGCCGGGTGTCGGGCTCCGCCGCAGCTTCGGCCGAGCGGCGGATGCCCGGAATCCAAAGGATTGTTCCCTCGCCGTCGCACAGAAGCGGCAGCAAGTCCCTGCGGGACGGCGGAACCTTGGCGTCAACGAACATATCTTGCACCTTTTTGGTGCCGTTTAGTCCCATCGCGCTCATCCGGTCGCCCGCCCTGCGGGGCCGCACGGCGAGAGGAAGCGACAGCTTATCCAGGTCGAATACGGCGCGGTGCGGACCCGCCTGCGCCGCCGCCTTCCCGTGCGCTTCCCCGTCCAGAGCCTCCAGCGTCCGGAATGCAAACAGAAGGCCCGCCTCTTCAAGCACGAGCCGTCCTTCCAGCGGAGCCTCGCGTTCCTCCAGGGCTGCCTTCACGGCGGGGCGCCGCTCCCAGGAGAGCTGCCCGTACTCCCGGCGGAAGCGCAGCCCGCGGGAGAGGTCGATGCGCCAGTTGGACGGCTTCGCCGCCAGGGCGCCAAGACGTATATTCTCCACCTCTTCAAACCCGGTGGGTTCCTTTTCCAGAGCGAGATAATCTAATATTAGTTTAATCAATCTCCTTTGTAAAGCGACGTGGAGACCCGCCAAATCCGCGCCCCGCATCGTCATTCCGCCTGCGGTGGAGGCGACCAGGGACCGGTGGAGGGACTCCGTTTCCCGGTCCAGGAAATCGGCTTCCGCCGAGGCGGCCTCGGCAAGCCGGCACAGCGACGGCCGCAGCCTGGCGTTGAATCGCTCCAGCGAAGGAATCGCTTCGAGCCGCACGGCGTTGCGGAAGTAATCCGGATGCTCGTTGCTGCTGTCCGTGAAGGAAGGAACGCCGAAGCGGCGGCAATAATCCAGGAGGTCCGACTTGCCTATACGCAGGAGAGGACGGATAAGTTCCACTCCCCCTTCGCTGCGCCGGGGCGCAATGCCCGCCAGGCCGGACGGCGCCGTGCCCCGGATGATCCGCATCAGCACCGTTTCCGCCTGGTCGTCCGCATGGTGGGCAAGCGCGATCGCCGACGCCCCGTGGGCTGCCGCGGCTTCATGCAGGAACTTGTAGCGCAGCTTGCGGGCCGCATCCTGCTTGTTGCCGCCTCTGCTCTCCAGATAAGCCGGCACATCCAGCTCCGCGGAGTAAAAAGGGATGCCGAGCCGTTCGGCGAATGCCCGCACTCCCTCATGCTCGGACCTCGACTCCTCCGGCCTGAAGCCGTGATTCGCATGGGCCGCCCCAAGCCGCAGCTCCCAGCGCGCGGCAGCCGCATGGAGCGCATGCAGCAGAGCCATGGAATCAGGTCCGCCGCTGACGGCGACGACGATCGCGGCCCCCCGTTCCCATAGCCGCTCCTTGAATGCGCGCTCCAGCTCCTCGTCCAGCCTCTCCATGCTCCAACCCTCCCGCTGCTTGCTTCATCCTCGCGTCCCGCTTCTTTCCGGCCCTTTCGAACGTTCAGAGCTCCTTTTGAATTGTTCCAGCTCTTTGAGAACCCTTAAATACTCTTTGAGAACCCCTGGAGCTCTTTCAGAACCTTTTACAGCTTTCAGAAGGACCTGGCGCTTTTCAGACTCTTTAAGCTTCTTCAATACCTTTCTCAGAACCCGTCAGGCTCCCTGGCTTGAACAAAGCCTTTCCTTAGCCTTGTCCGAGCAGCAGCCAGTACAGCACCGCGGCGAGAGCTCCGGACGACAGCAGGAACAGCGCCTTCGTCCAGCCCGGGACGGCGCCTGCCCGCTTCCTCGGGCCGCCCCCCGTCCCGATTCTCCGCATGACGACGCTCCATGCAGCTCCAGCCTCCTCCGCATTCCGGAAGCCGCCGGCAAAAGCCCTTTCCAGCCAGCCTGCGAACGGACGCAGCTCCGGGCTTTCCGAGGCAAGCTTCAGCAGCTCCTGCGGCGAGCGGTTTTGCGGCAGGGTGCCGGCCGTATGGCGGTAGAGCGCCTTTTCCTGAAACAGCTGGACGCACAGCACCCCGAAGGAGAAAAGGTCGTAAGCCGCATCCGAGGCGCGAGTGCCCGCATTCCAATAGCCGCGGTCGTAAATCTCCGTGAACTGGCGGATGCTCTTGCCGAACGCTGTGACGCCGCCGTAATCGACCAGCTCCACATGCCCGTATTCGGCCGCAAGGATATTGTCCATCTTGAGATCGCCGAAGGCCCATCCCGACTCATGCAGCTCGGCCAGCCGCTGCAGCAGGTTGTAGCCCGCGATCGGAAACCATTCCGGTCCCCGGGCAGCAAGAAAGGCGGGGAGCTTCGTTCCCCGCACATATTTCATCACATAGAACGGATATTCCTTGCCGCCTGCGAGCTTCAAATCGTCGACGTCATGCAGGAAAGGCTCGGCCCGGCTCCCGGCCCGGCCTTCCAGCGCCTGCAGCACGTTGATCTCGGACTGCAGGTCGACCGTATCCGAGCCGACCTTCAGCGCCAGCAGGCGCCGATCCCGCTCGACCAGGTACACCTTGCCGTTGGCCCCTTCTCCGAGCATGCGCTCGACCCGGTAGCGGCGCTTGCGCCACTTGCCGGTAATGACCATCCCTTTATCCAAATGAAGCTTAAACGACGTATCCACTCATCATCCCGTCCTCTTCGCCGCCCCGCCTCCGGTCGTCCCTGCCGCGATAATGCTCGATGACCTGCAGCAGGGCGGGGCCAGTCGGCGTCGTGCCGCGCATCTGCAGCTTGGGAAACAGAGACTGCACGCCGCTCAGATTGGTCGTCCAGTCCAGATCCAGGGAAGCGTCGTCGCCATGCCCATTGCCTGGGAAATGAAAGACGGACAGCTCGCTGATTCCCTGCCTCGACTGCAGGCTGAGCATCAGGTCGCGGATGGCTTCTTCCACGGCCGCCATCTTGGGCTTCATGCTGGCGCTGGCGTCGATGAGCAGCGCGACCCGCAGCTTGCTCGTCTCTCCGAGCTCGTCCATCACGCGCACGACCTCGCTGCGCTTCTCCGGCGGCAGCTCCTCGATGGCGCCTTCGCCGCCGAGCACCGACTTCAGTTCCTTCTGCACGACCTGCTGAATCGTCTGCACAACGGTTTTGCGCGTCATCATCTGCACCGTCTGCGACAGCTGGCGGGTGTTCGCCATCCGGCTCATGCCGCCGCCCGCATGGGCGATCTCCTGAATTTCCTTGGCTCCGTATTCGCCGAGGTCCCCGCCGTCGAGCACGCCGACCACATTCACCGTGATGCCGTCCGACAGCGCCTGAGCGGCCGCGACGACGGGGCTGAGACCGACATTGGAGCAGCCGTCCGTTATAAGCAGAATTTGTTTCATGATTTACCCTCCAGAACTTGGGATGCAGGTAAGTCTAGAAATCAACTTATCTATCTACCAGCTTTCCCGATTCCGGAAGGATTCATAACTTAGCGCAAAGGATATCCCCGCTTGTAAGGAGCCTGCTCCGTGCGGCCGCCCTCCGTCTTGAGGATGGCATCGACCGCCCAGTAAGGATTGCGCAGCATCGCGCGGCCGACGGCAGCCAGATCCGCATCGCCTGTGCCGACGACTGCGGCGGCGACTTCGGGCTCGTCGAGCATGCCGACAGCGATGACGGGAAGGCCCGTCTCCTCCTTGATCCTGCGGGCCATCGGAGCCTGATAGGCCGGGTAATTGCCCGGCTGCAGAACGCCGTTCGGAGGGGCTTCTCCGCCGGAGGAGACATCGAAGGCATCGACGCCGGCTTCCTGATAGCGGCGGGCCAGCTCGGCGCCGTAGTCCAGATCGTACCCGCCTGTTATATATTCCATGGCCGAAATCCGCATGACGAGCGGCATGCCTTCCGGAAGCACCTCTTTGACCGCCCGGATCACCTCGCAGCCGAAGAGCATCCTGTCCTGTCCGTACTTGTCCGTCCGGCGGTTGAGAGACGGGGAATGGAACTGGTGGATCAGATAGCCGTGGGCGCCATGCAGCTCGATCGTGTCGAACCCGGCCTCCACCGCGCGGCGGGCAGCTTGGCGGAACAGCTCCACCTGGGCTTCCGCCTCCTCCGTCGTAAGCTCCCTGGGAGTCTTCCAGCCCTCCGGCTCGACGGGAATCGGAGAAGAGCTGACCGGCACAGCCGCATCGGTCGCCTTGCGCCCGGCATGCGCGATCTGCACGCCGACCTTGGCTCCGTAGCGCCGGCACTCGTCCACGATGCGCTTATAGGCCGGAATCTGCTCATCGGACCACAGGCCGAGGCAGCGGTTCGTAATCCGTCCGTCCGGCTCGACATTGGTCATTTCCATGATAATCAGCCCGGTGCCGCCAACCGCACGCGATACATAATGCACGTAATGCCATTCGTTCGGCGTGCCGTCCTCGGCTTCGACCGAGTATTGGCACATCGGCGGCATGACGATCCGATTCTTCAGTTCGAGATTGCCCAGGATGATCTTGTCCGACAGCTTGGCCATTCCACTCACTCCTTCTTTCTCTGCTTCCGGTCATATCGACTTGCCTCTATTATATGCCATCCCGCAGGCAAAATAAAAAAACCGCGTTCCCCTCGACAGGGGAACGCGGATAGGAAGCGGCTTTTAGGTCTGGACGGTGGAGCGCCGCAGCAGCATGTACGAGATTGCGGCCAGCGCCAAGGCGCAGGCGAGCAGGAGAAAGGTCGTCTGGACGATCGTGAAGTCGAGCTTCATGAGCCAGCTGCCGACGCCCCGCCACCAGTTTTTGGCCGTCACGACCGCCGTCCAGCCTCCAAAGCCGAGCATGCACAGGAGGAAGAAGGAGAACAACCCCTTTTTGCCGAAGCGGCGGAACAGGCTTCCCGTCGCCAAGCCCCCGAAAAACATGAACAGCAGCAGGCTGAAGAACGTCCATAGCGCGAGTCCCGCTCCGGAATCGCTGAGGTATGGGATCTCGAAGAAATGAAGGCCGACTCCCCATGCGCCGGTCGCCCGTTCCAGCAGAAGCATGACGGTAAGCAGCACAGCCGACAGGAGGATGAAGCCGACGGCCGCCGCGGCCGTCCCGGCAAAATAGCTGCGGCGGGTGATGCATAGGCCGAGCGCGAAGGAGAACGTCTGGTGGATGACGATCATGCCGGCGACCAGCATATAGATCAGGATGGACAACAGTCCGCCCGTCGTGAAGTTATCCGGCCGCGCGATGAGTCCGATCGCAAAATTGACGATGAAGCTGGACAGAAGCACCATCCAGGGAATGTACAGCCAGGTCCACTTGTCCCTGGCATGCATGAGCGCTACGCTTGCCGTCCGGTTCTTCATGCCGACCCCTCCTCGTTTCCAGATTCGTTCACGGTCATCTGCACGACCAGCTGCTGCAGGGTGAGCGGCGCCGCCTCGAGGCCGGCCGTCCTGGCTGCCGCCATGCCGCCGTCGCCCAGCTCTCCGAGCACGGAGGCGCGGAGAAACCCGCCCAGAAGCTCCTTGCCCAGCACGCTTCGTCCCCGAAGGAAGGCGTCCACCTTGGCAGCCGGACCGGCGACGCTGTACGCCCGCGACCGGAGCAGCTCCGCCTCCTCGTCCAGGATGAGCCGGCCTCGGTCGATCAGATAGATATGCTCCAGCAGCCCGCTCACTTCGTCGATAAGATGGGATGAAAGCACGATCGTGCGGGGAAGCTCGGCATATTCCTGAATCAGATTGCGGTAGAAAATTTCCCGCGCGACCGCATCCAGGCCGAGATAAGGCTCGTCGAACAGCGTCAGCTCGGCGCGGCTCGCAAGGCCGACGATGATGCCGACAGCCGACAGCATGCCGCGGGAGAGCTTCTTCACGCGCTTTTTCACCGGCAGACGGAATTCCTTGAGCAGCTGCTCCGCCGTCTCTTGGCTCCAGCGCGGGTACAGCGACGAAGCTACGGCCAGGACATCGTGCACATGGAAGTTTTCCGGGTATTTCTGGCTCTCTTTAATGAAGCAGATTTTGCGGAGCATCTCTTCGTTCTCGAAAGGATGGCTGCCGAACACCTTGACTTCTCCCGAGGTGGCGAACAGCTGGGCGGTCAGCACATGCATGAGAGTCGTCTTGCCCGCCCCGTTGCGGCCGAGCAGGCCATAGATCCGGTTCTCCTCCATCCTCAGCGTAATGCCGTCCAGCGCATGCTGCCCTCCATAGCTCTTCGTGAGCCCCTTCAGTTCCACGGCATTCATGTCTTCAGCTCCTCCCTTTGTCCGTTATGAGAGAAGCGAGCTGCTCCCCGCTTATCCCCAGCTTCTCCGCCTCTTGCAGCAGCGGCACGATATACTGCTCGTAGAACTGATTGCGCCTCCGCGCCAGCAGCTTCTCTCTTGCGCCCTCCGTCACGAACATGCCGATTCCCCGCTTCTTGTAGAGAATGCCTTGATCCACCAATAGATTCACTCCCTTGGCCGCCGTCGCGGGATTGATTCCGTAGAACTGGGCGAAATGAGTGGTCGACGGGGCCTGCGCTTCCTCCGCCAAGCTTCCATCGACGATGTCGTCCTCAATCCGCTCGGCAACCTGCATGAAAATCGGGCGGCCGTCATCCACCGGAAACGTCACTGTATCCACCACCCAATTGGTTAATTACTCATGTAACTAACCATATAACCTATGCATCCCCTTGTCAAGAGGTGCAGGCATAAAAAAGACCGGCAGCCCGAATGGGGGCCGCCGGTCTGCTGTATGGGAACGCCTCGCCCGAATGAGGGCATGCGATAATGATCATGGAATCGGGCATCAGTCCAGGCCTTTCGTCACCTCCTCTTTCCGGCTCCCGAAGGCGCCTATCTCCACGCGCTCGCCGCATGGACTTCTTGCCGGGCCGCGCCGCATTCGGCGGTCATGGAGCCAGGCCGTTCGCCGCCGAACGGCAGCCTTCTCCACAAGCTGTGCGACAACCTCTATCTTCGGATGAGCTCCTGCCGATCTCGTTCTCTTGACCGTACTCATGACGTCATCCCCGGAGGCTTGCTGTTCCGCAAGCGGGCCTGTCGGCGAGCCTTCCCTGGCTTGAGACGCCGATCGTCCGCCCTGCACCGCGACCAGCTGCGGCGTCCGCTCCGCCAGGCGATGCAGGCCCGGCTTGCCGCCGCCCGCGGACAGCACCTCCATCCTGCCTTCGGCATACCCGCTCTGCTCCGCCTGATGGGCGGCTGCCGACGCTGCCGCCGTCTCCATCAAAGCCGCCGCGAAGACGCGCTGCGCCATCCGCTCCTCCGCCGTCCACAGCCGCTTGCCGCGCTTGCGGTCGGTCCGCAGGCGCATCCGGTCCATCTCTCTCAGCAGCATCTCCTGCAAGCGCAGCTCCTCGAGCCTCAGCTCCTCCTCGCGGCGCTTGGCCCGCTCCGCCTCGCGGCGGCGCTCTTCCTCCAGCCTGCGGGCTTCCTCTTCCTGCCGCTGAAGCTCCTCCAGCCTTTGAAGCTGCTTCATGAGCAAATTCTCGCGCTTTTTGCGTGAACGGGCACCGCTTGGGTTTTTACGGATGGATATCGCCATTGGAATTGTTCCTCCTAAAGGATTGGGTTATGGACGCTCCGCAAGGGAGACGGCTATCTTAGGCCTCGCGCCGATCTCGGGCGCAGGGAACGGACTTGAGTGAATGCGGCTTTTTCAGCTCACTGTGCGGGGACGCTCGAACTTGTTCACTCCCGGCCAGCGGAAGGACGCCCACTCCGGCACATGCTTCTCTATCTTCGCTACGACGACCGTCATGTCGTCGACGATCTCGCCCTTGTAGTGGCGGACGACCCGCTCCAGCAGCGTATCCGCAATCTCCTGCGGGTCCGCCGTCTGCATCTCCTGGATCACCCTTTTCATCCACAGCTCCTTGTTCACCGCGTGGCCCGGCGCATCGTAGATGCCGTCCGTCATCATGATGAGCGTATCTCCCGGCTGCAGCTGCATGCTGATGAGATCGACGTCGATCTCCTGCAAAATGCCGATCGGCAGGTTGTTGGCCGCCACAGGGATGACCTCGTTGCCCCTCTTGATGAAGCTTGGCGTCGACCCGATCTTCATGAAGGTCGTATTGGCCGTGTACATATCGATCAGAGCCACGTCGACCGTGGCGAACATCTCATCCGGCGATCGGAGCATCAGCACCGAATTGACCGACTTGATCGCCAGCTGCTCGTCCATGCCGGACTGCAGCAGCTGCTGCAGGATGCTGAGCGCCGTGCTGCTCTCCAGCCGCGCCCGCTCCCCGTTGCCCATGCCGTCGCTGATGGCGACCGCGAACTTGCCGTTGCCGAGCTCGACGGTGCTGAAGCTGTCTCCCGACAGCAGGTCGCCGCCCTTGGCCGCTCCGGCGATGCCCGTCTCGATCTCGTACTCCTTGGCGGAACCGAAGACGACCAGGTTCGGTTCTCCGTGCTTGGCGGGATTCCGCTCCGCCTTTACCGCGACATGCTCGCCCAGGATATCACTAAGCAGCGGCGCGATGATCTTGCGGCTTTCGTCATGCCCCTTCGGGAACGTGTGGTACACCTCAATCTCAACATTTCCTTCCTCCAGGCTGATAATATCGAGTCCGTGTATGGACAACCCCAGCGACTCCAGCGCGTCGCGGATCTGCTCCTCCTGCAGATGAAGCGTCTGGCCCTCTCTCTGGATCTCCCGCGCGAGATCCTCCATGATCTGCGACACGCCGCTCAGCTGATCGGCAACGAGCTGACGCGATTCGAAGATCTGCTTCTTCCAATGAAGGTCATGCTTGTACCGCTCATGCTGCTGCTGCAGCGCCGCCATTACCAGATGGGTCTTGCTGCAATGGCTCGTCCAGGTGCGGGGCTTGTCCTTCCGGATTCCGTCATGGCCCTCGTCCACCGCCGTCATCATTTCCGTCATCATCTTATAGGTGTCGTAGAACTTGCCGTTCCAGCACATATCCTTGCGGTGGCAGTTCGAGCAGACCTTCTGGGACGCCGCATTCATGAAATGCTGGATCTCTTCCTCCGCGGGCTTCTGCGCCGCCGGCGTATTGAGCTGTCCGAAGCTGCTCGCCAGCTGGCGGAACACTTCCGAGAATTGCGTGACCCGCTGGGCCGTCACTTCGCGCACTCTTTTCGCATATTCATGCTGGGACTTCACATGCTCGCTCGTGCCGGGGACGTACCGGGAGATCGTCCTCACCACGATCTTGGGCGTGAGCAGGAACAGCGCCGCCGCTGCGACCGACTCCCAGGTGCTGGCCATCACATCGGTCTGGCCTCCTATATATAGAGAGAGAATGGAGGAGCCGAGCAGCATCCCGAAAGCAACGGCCATCCGCCCGCCTTCCTTCATCAGCCCGGCCAGCATGCCGGAGAACGCGAGCAGGCTCATCTGCACGATCGCATTGAGGTTGGCGAGGCTGAGGATGAGCCCGGCGACGACGCCGACCGAAGCGCCGAGGGGGGCTCCGCCCGCCAGCGCGAACAGCAGCAGCATGTAGCGGGAGAGCACATGCTCCAGGGACAAGCCCGAGACGCTCCATCCGACCGCCCCGGTCATCACCGACGCCATCAGGATCATGAGGCAGATGATCTCCTCGTTCTTGAGCGCATTGCTCTTGCGGGTGAGCGTCAGCACCGGGATCGCCTGGACGAACACGAGCGTCAGGACGAATGCCAGCGCCGATTCCACGCCGACCATCATGAGGTCGTACCAGCCGAGCGTGGAGTGGACGAACGCTCCGAACAGCTTCACGACCAGCGTGGCGGCGAAGACGAGGATGGGGGCCTGCGACAGCTCCGCCTTCTCGTACATTTCCAGCCCCTTGAGGAGCAGGAACAGCACCGCGATCTCCATTGCGATCGGAATCGCGCTCGGCGTCGCCGCCAGCAGGCTTCCCGCGACGAGCGATACGGCCGCCAGCTTGTACACGTCCCTTCTTAGGAAGAAGACGACCGCGAAGTACGCGGGAGCGAACGGCATCAAATTTTCCAGAATGACCGCCCTTCCGAGCAGGAACCCGACCAGAGCCAGCAGGATCGTCCACCTCTTCGAGGCGATCAGCTGCACCGCTCTCAGCGATGCGGCTCTTTCCTTTCCTTTGCGCAGCGCGTCCGCCGTACGGCTTGTCCGCTGCTGTCCCGGGAACAGGACGATGTTGGCCTTTTCCTTCATACCGGCACCACCATTTCCGCTTTGTGTAGGTCTGATTATAGAGGGCCGTTTTAAGAAAGTTTGTCAGAACAAGGGTCTGCGCCAAAAGTTTTTTCCGACAAAACCTCCGGCTTGGCGAATACGCCGCGCGCGTTTGTCGGCGGCAGGCAAGAATGCTTGCCGCGCTTGAAGGGCGGGCTCCGCGGCAGCGTGCGCAGCTTGCATGCCACGAGGAAAATTCCACCTTCTGGAAGATTCTTAACGGGATTTAGTTCCTTGCTTAACCCGTCGAATGGGGGTGGCGCCTGTCGGGAATGAAGGAGATCAGGGGAAAAGTTTTTGGCATAATCGGGTATGAGGCGAATGAAGGGATGCCGAAGTCGAAGCTTCGGGGCCGAAAAGACGCGAAAAAGCCGGTCCATGAGGACCGGCTTGGATGAGGCTTTGCCGTTACTGGCTTGGCGCGGAGGACTCCGCGTAAGGCAGCCGGGCGTCTTCGACCTGACTGCGGTAGGAAGGGTCGAAGTAGGCCGTGAAGGCGAAATTCACGGTCAGCTCCCGTCCGGCCTCCGAGCCGGCGGCGCCCCGGGCGATCTCGAGCGAGTCGACGGTCGTAATCCGTTCCATGAGGTTCACCTGCTCCACGTAAGCCAATATGGATTTGTAGCTGCCTTTGATCACAGCAGCGACCTGGAGCTTGCGGGGTCCGGCCGCTGCGGCTTGGGCTTGTCCGGCCTGATCTTGGGCTGCCCCGTCCGGCGAAGCCGTCTGGCCTTCCGCGGCAGCGGCCAAAGGATCGGATGAAGCCGAGGCGGAAGGCGCCGCTCCATCCGAGCCTGCGGCGCCTTGGACGTTGCCGGTTCCGGCTGCCGTGCCGCTGCGTTCGAGCAGCGGCTCCGAGGCGGACAAGTCGCCGGTGAAGCTCAGCGAAGCATGGCCGACCTTGGCTTCGGCGCCGATGCGCTCCAGATCGAGCGCCAGCTGCTCGGTATTGTCCCAGTAAGGCAGCGCTCCCTGCACGCCGTCGACAGGACGGGTATCGGCTGCAATCTGCTTTTCCGCCAGCTTCTTGCGCAGCACTTCGGTCAGCCTCTCCTGCTGCGCGATCTCCCCGTCCATATCGGCGGACTTGTCGAAGGCCGGCTTGACGAAGTAGAAGGCGTACAGCAGCAGAAGCAGGAACAGAATGACAGCCGTGAGCAGGATAAGTGTGTTACGGCGCCGTGCCATCGGCTGTCGCCTCCTTCTCTTGCTGTGGGTTGGCCGGCATAATGAGGATGGAATAGGAAACCGTGAAGGCCGAAGCCGTGCCGGCATCGCCGGAGCCAATGGCGGCTCCCGAATCGGCGGCGGCGATACTGTTCATCTCCGCATGGCCGATCCAGGAAACCCTCCGCAGATCGAACAGGTATTTGGATGCATCGCCCAGCGTCGCCATTCGGACGTCTGCGAGGAGCTGGCCTCCCTTGGCATACCGGAAGTTGACGAGCCGGGAAGCCGGAGGCAGAATTTCCTCCAGGCCGCGGGCAAACGCGGCGACATCCTGCTTGGAGGCGCGCAGCCGCTCGGCCTGCTCGTACGGATCGGAGCCGCTTGCCGCGGAGCTGCCTGCCTTGCTGATCTGCCGCTCCAGCGCAAGCCGCTCCTGGCCCAAGGCGAGGATCCGCTCTTCTTTGCGGGAAGCATCTGCATTTGCCGCCGCATAGCCGTAGACGGACAGAGCGGCGCAGGCGATCCAGGCGACCGCGATCAGCGATACGGCCAGAGGCGCGTAGCGGGTCTCGCGATCGATGCGCGGCAGCAGCGTGAGCCGCCGGACCGAGTCGCTGCGGACGAGCAGGCCGCCGGGGATCAAATAATTCTCGGCGATGTCCGATTCCATGCCGGCCGCGATGGAAGCCGCTCCGGCCTCATAGAAGTCTACATCCGGCAGCGCTTGGCGCAGAGCGTTCAACAGCGTTTTGGCGCTGTCGCCACCGCCGGACAGGATGCCCTTCGCAATTTTGGAGCTTCCTTCATGGATGCCGAACTGGTAGAAGCTGAGCATCCGCGAAATCTCGGCTGTCAGTTCCCCGACACGCAGGCCGCTCAGCCCCTCCGCGGTTCCGTCCTCTTCAATGGAGCGAATGAAGACAGGGTTGCCTTCGTGGAACATGGCGATCTCGACCGAAGCTCCCTTGAGATGGATGTACATATGGCCCGAGGGCGGCTCCAGGTTGAGCGGATTCACCGCTCCCTGGATGGCCGTCGCCGCGATGCCCGTGCCGACAACCTTGATCCGGGCTTCCCGGAGCATGGAGACGAGCGGATCGATCCAGCTGCGCGGAGCCGCGTAGACGAGAACCTGCGTCGTCTCCTCTCCGCGGACGACCGGCACGTAATCGTAGACGGGATTGTCGAAGGGAAGATGCATCGCCGTCTCCACCTCGAGGTGGATGAGCTCGCGAAGCTCCCTGTCGTTCACCGCCGGAATCATCAGCCGCCGGACGATGACCTGGGAAGTCGGCACGGCGAGGATGGCCGAGGCTCCCTGCAGCCGCTCTTCCTTGGCCCACTGGCGGATGGAGATGCGCAGGCTTTCGTCATTGATGATTCCGTCCTGCTCGATGAGCCCGGGCGGGAACGGGTAGAAGCCGGTCTTCTCGATCTCCCACCCATTTTTCTTCCGTAGAGTCGCATACCGGATTCCGGAGGCGTCCACCGTCATCCCGATCCGCTTCTGCCCATTGCGAGCATAGCTATCATCACTTCCCGCTATGTGAATAAAGTCAGGTAACCGTCAATCAGCGCATCTCCGTATCCGTAAGCGATGAGCGCGCCCAGCGCCAGGTAAGGCCCGAACGGAATCGGCTGCCTCGCAGCGCCGCCGCTTCGTTTCTTGGCGCGGAGCTGGATGCTGCCGCCGATCGTGCCTGCCAGGCTGCCGAGCATGAGCGCCAGCAGCGTTCCCGGCCAGCCGAGCGCGAGGCCCAGCACCGCGAGCAGCTTGACGTCGCCGAGCCCCATCCCTCCCCGGCTGAGCAGGGCGGCGGCGAGCAGAATGCCTCCGCCTGCCAATGCGCCCAGCAGGTAATAGAGGATGGCGTGCTCGCCGGGGCAGAGCATGCGCAGCGCCAGAAGCATAGGCGCGAAAGCAAGCAGCACCGCGTTGGGAATCCGCATATAGCGGATGTCCGACACGGTGACGATGACGGCGAGGCTGGCCAGCAGCGCGCCGATCGCCCCCTGCGCCGTCAGGCCGAACCGGAGGTAGGCCCAGACGAACAGCAGGCCGGCCGCCAGCTCACCGGCCGGATAGAGCGCCGACACGGGCGTGGCGCAGTATCGGCAGCGTCCCCGGCTGAGCGCATAGCTCAGCACGGGAACGAGGTCCCGCGCGGCGAGCCGCTGCCCGCAGCACGGGCAGCTCGACGGCGGCGCGACGAGCGACTGGCCGAGCGGCACGCGCAGGCCGACGACGTTGAAGAACGAGCCGCAGGCGAGGCCTAGGAGGAAGAGGTAGAGGGTGATTAAAAAAATCATGAGTTATTTAATGCTATTTGGAAGCATTCTCTGCGTCGTTAACAGCCGTGCCTTCTCCTTTAATAACCTCTGAACCTTTAAAGAATTTATCTTTGGTAGCGGTTTTTAAATGCACATAGAGGATCTGACCACTACTATCAAATTTCACACTTCCGTCTGTGATAGGTTCTTTCGTGCTAGGCAAGGTTAGGCTTTGACTAAGGTAGCCTTTTTCCTTAAGACCGGTTTTGTTCGTGGCTTCCGAAATCTCAACTTCAATTCCGGCATTGTTTTTTGTGAATTCGCCATTAAGTTCCGTAGTTCCATATAGCCTTGCTGCATCGTAAACTTGGCGAGCCGTTTGAAAATCAGACTTCTCACGGCTGTTATTTAAAATATTGCCGATCAAAGGAATCGCAATCGCCGCGATAATCCCCAAAATAACGATAACAGCCAAAAGCTCGATCAGCGTGAAGCCCTTCTCATCCTTCTTCAGACGTTTCCATGCTGCCGTCATGTCGATCACTCCCATATTCAATGATTTATTGTCATTCTCAAGGGCATCAGGGTTCACTGCATGCCCCGCTTGCTTCGAACCCATCGATCCATCTATGCCGTTCAAACTGGATGCCTATCCCATCTGTCCATACAAGCTGAACATTGGCAGCATGATCGCCGCGACGATGAGGCCCACAACCCCCGCCAGAAACACGATCAGCAGAGGCTCGATCAGCGACTTCAGCCGGTCGACGGTGTTGTCGACGTCCATCTCGTAGAAATCCGCGACCTTGGCGAGCATCTGATCGAGCGCGCCGGTCTCTTCCCCGATCGCGATCATCTGCGTCACCAGTGGCGGGAACACCCATGCCTTCTTGAGCGGCTCCGACAACGGATTGCCCCGCCGCAGCGAGTCCGCCGACTTGCGCAGATAACCGGCGATGACCCGGTTGCCGACGGCCTCCTCCACGATGTGGAGAGACTGCAGCATCGGCACGGAGCTCGCATAGAGCGAGGACAGCGTGCGCGACACCTGGGCGATGGCGCCCTTCTGCTGCAGCTTGCCGAAGACCGGCATCTTCAGCTTGAGGTAATCAAGCCCGTATCCGCCCCGGTCCGTACGCGAAACGCCATAGATGCCGCCCACGACCGCAATCGCGGCGAGAATCCAGACGTACCATTGGTTCTCGACGCTTTTGCTCATCGCCATGACGATCTTGGTGATCGCCGGCAGCTCCGCGTTCATCGACTCGAACATCGCGACGAACTGCGGCACGATCGCCTTGAGCAGGTACACGACCGCAGCAATCGCCAGGATGCCGACGATGACGGGGTACGTGAGCGCAGACTTGATCTTCTCCCGCGTCACATGCCCCTTCTCGAAGAATGTCGCCAGCCTCTCGAGCGTCCCTTCCAGATCGCCGGATTCCTCGCCGGCCCGGATCATGCTGGTGAACATGACCGGGAATATCCGCTTGTGGTCTTGCGCGGCTTGGGAGAACGAGGTGCCCCTCAGCAGAGCGGAATGCACATCCTGCAAAGCCTTGCGCAGCGCCTTGCTCTCCGTCTGCTGCGCGAGAATCTCGGTCGCGTCCACGATCGTGACGCCGGCGCGGATCAAGGTGGCGAACTGACGGCAGTAGACGATGAAGTGAGCCGTCTTGACCGGATTGCCGATATAGATGTCCATGTTGAACACGGTATTCCGGTGCTCATCCAGCGAAAGGACGATCAAACCGCGCCGGCGCAGCTCCTCCATCGCGGACGGCTTGTCCATCGCCGTGAGCATGCCCTTCAGCTGCTTGCCGCTGCCGCTCTTGACGTGGTATTGAAATTGCGCCAAGCGTCACTCGCCCCTTTCGCTCAAATAAGCTCTGGCTTCCGCCGGATCGGCCAGCCCCTGCTGGAGCAGCATTCTTACGCTGCCCTCCAGCGTGCACATGCCTTGCGCCCTGCCGGTCTGCATGACGCTGCGGATCTGGTGCACCTTTTCCGTCCGGATCAGGTTGGCCACCGCCGGAGTGTTCACCATGATCTCCGCCGCGCACACGCGGCCCGTGCCGTCCGCCCGCCGCAGCAGCCGCTGCGACTGCACGGCGACGAGCAGCGAGGCGAGCTGGGAGCGGATCTGCCCTTGCCTGGATGCCGGAAACGAATCGATGATCCGGTCCACCGTCTGCGGCGCATCGGACGTATGCAGCGTCGACAGGACGAGATGCCCCGTCTCCGCCGCCGTCAGAGCGGCGGCCATCGTCTCCGGATCGCGCATTTCGCCGACCAGGATGACATCCGGCGCCTCCCTCATCGCCGCGCGCAGCCCGCTCTCGAAGCTGGCCGTGTCGACTCCGACCTCCCGCTGGTCGATCAGCGACTTTCCGTGGGAGTGGACGTATTCGACCGGATCCTCCAGCGTCACGATGTGGCGGCTGGATGTCCGGTTGATATGCCCGATCAGCGAAGCCAGCGTGGAAGACTTGCCGCTTCCCGTCGGACCCGTGATGAGCAGCAGTCCTTGGCGGCGCTCCGCCCATTCCCGCGCGACAGCCGGCACTCCGAGCTCTTCGAGCGAGGGCACCGAGGCGGGTATGACCCGCGCGGCAAGACTGATGCCTCCCCGCTGGCGAAAGGCATGAAGGCGGAACCTCGCTCCATCGGCCTCATAAGCGAGATCGGCCTCCCCTAACTCGCGCAGGCTGGTCTCCATCCCGCTGCCGAGCAGCGGCAGGATCATCGCCTCCGTATCGGCGTCGGCGAGCGGCGTTCCCCAGCTCTCCAATCGTCCGGCCGTCCTCAGCATAGGAGGCGCGCCCGGCGACAAATGAAGATCGGAGCTTCCTCTGCGGCGGGCTTCGCCGAGCAGCTCCAGCATCCTGTCCAGCGGCTGCTTCATCGCGATCTCTCCTGTCTCATGCTCTATCTCGGTTCCGGATCATTCTCGTGCCAGCTACATGAAATTTCGTTAGAGAAGAAAGGTCCGCCGCGCTTCTATTGCATGACCGCTTCGCGCATGACCTCCTGAAGCGTGGTCAGTCCTTGCCTCACCTTCTCCATGCCGTCCTGCAGGAGGCCTGTCAGCCCGGCCCGCTCCGCGGCGGCTCGCAGCTCCAGCACCGACGCCTCGCTGCCGATCATCCGGCGCAGCTCGTCGGATACGGCCAGCACCTCGTGGATGGCGATCCGTCCCCGGTAGCCGGTCTTGCTGCAGCTGCCGCAGCCCGCGCCGCGGTACAGCGTATCCGTCTCCACGCCGTAGCTGCGGAGCAGGATGGCTTCCTGCTCCGTCGGCGCATGCGCCTGCTTGCAGTCGGGACATACCCGTCGCACGAGCCGCTGCGCGACGACGCCGACGAGCGAGCTGGCGATCAGATACGGCGCGATGCCCATGTCCCGGAACCGGGTCACCGTGCTGACCGCGTCGTTCGTATGCAGCGTCGACAGCACGAGATGGCCCGTGAGCGAGGCGCGGATGGCGATCTCCGCCGTCTCCGAATCCCGTATTTCCCCGACCATGACGATATTGGGATCCTGCCGGAGAATCGAGCGCAGGCCGGCCGCGAACGTCAGGCCGATCGCCGGATTGACGTGGACCTGGTTGATGCCGTCAAGCTGGTACTCGACCGGATCCTCGACGGTGATGATGTTTTCGCTGTCCTTGTTGAGATGCTGCAGCGCGGAGTACAGGGTCGTCGTTTTGCCGCTGCCGGTAGGCCCGGTCAGAAGCACGATGCCGTAAGGCGACTCCACCATGCCTTTGAACAGGCTGTAGTTCGGAGCGCTGAAGCCGAGCTGGTCGATGCCCTTGACGCCGACGCTGAGATCCAGAATCCGGAGCACGAGCTTTTCGCCGTGTATCGTCGGAAGCGACGAGACCCGGATATCGACGGTGCGGTAATCCACCTGCATCTTGATGCGCCCGTCCTGAGGCAGCCGGCGTTCCGCGATGTTGAGCCGGGCCATGATCTTGAGACGTGCCGTGATGAAGCCTTGCATCTGCTTCGGAATGATCCGCTCCGAACGCAGCATGCCGTCGATCCGGTAGCGGATGACGACCTGGCTCTCGCCGGGATCGACGTGGATGTCGGATACCTGGAGCTGGACCGCCTGCTGGATCATGCCGTTGACGAGCCGCACGACCGGAGAATCCTCGTCGGTAATCTCCATTTCCCCGATGTCTTCCTGCAGCGGCAGATCCCCCAGGATCTGGCTCATAGAGTCCTGCAGGCCGTAGAATCGTGCGATCGCCCGGTTCAGCTCCTCCTTGCTGGAGATCGCCGGCTCGATCCGGAAGCCCGTGCTCATCCGCAGCTCCTCGATCGCGAAGTAGTCGAGCGGGTCCGCCATGGCGACCATCAGCTTGCCGCCTTCCTTATGCAGCGGAATGACCTGGTAGCGGCGGGCAAGGCTCTCCGGAATGATCTGGGCGATCGAAGGGTCGATCTGATATTTGAACAAGCTGACATGCGGGATGCCGAGCTGGAACTCCAGCACTTCGATGAGCTGCTGCTCCGTGATGTATCCCTGCGCGATCAGAAGGTCGCCCAGCTTCTGCTTGGATTTCCCCTGCTCGCGCAGCGCTTCCTGAAGCTCCGCCTCCGTAATGACCCCGCTCTCCACAAGCAGGTCGCCCAGCCTCTTTTTCCCCATGCTCATGCCTGCTCCGCCCTCCGTCCGTTGCTCTATGTAGTAGTGATTCGGCAATTGGAATCGAATTTTTTAGGTCTTAGGTCTGAAATTTAACTCTATTTTCAGGACGGAATGTGAAATAACATTTAATAAGTATTGATATATCGTTATGAACTCTAATGATTATGGCTGAATTCAGCCCGATCCCACCCCTTTGAAACTATTTTTTACCGAAATATATCCTTATTTAGGCATTTGAATTATAATCTTAGATACCTAAATTAGTCTATATTTCCTATAAAACTTTCGACATTCGGAAGGAGAGTCTATCATGCCACGCCGCCGGCGCGCCTTCGTCTTTTATTCGCTCATCCTGCTCCTTCTGATCCAAGCTCTTCCGCTTGGCCGCTCTTCTGCCCCGGCATTCGCGGCCAGCGCAGCCGATCCATCGCGCATCCTGGAAATCACCGATTCCGGCACGACCGACCTCAGCCTGGGCTCCAGCTACAAGGTCGACACCTTCTCCATGAAGAAGTTCGTCGCGATGCGGACCGACATCGACGGCCTGTACGATGCGGTCTATATCGGCAAGGGACTTTACAACCCCGAAAGCCTCGGCCTGCTGACCAGCAACGACGACCGGGACAAGGCGCATAAAACGAAGGATATCCTGAACGACATTACACGCCTGAAAGCCCAGACTCTTATCGACGGCTACGTCAACAAAGGCCTGCTCGTCCTGCTCTACAGCGACAGCGCCACGAAAAACGGGCTGCTCTACCAAGGCAAGGCCGGGGCTCCGAATCCCGGCGTCCTTTATGAAAAATTCAGCCCCTACAACACCCCGTCCGGCAAAAGGGACAACGTGCTGTATCTGGACGCGAACGGCCTCAAGAATCTCGGCGCCACTTTGGCCCAGCCCAAATACGCCGGCCTGCTGGACAAACGTCCGCAGCTCAGGCTGACGTCGTCGCCGGTCAACTATACGCTGAATCCCGACAAGATCTACCGGGCCGGCGACGTGCTGACGTTTCAATACGACAAGCCTGCGCGCTCCAGCCTCCGGGCCAACCTGTACCTGAACCAGGATTCTTCCCTTCCTTATGTGACGGATCAGATCGTTGCCTCCTCGGACGCGGCGGGCTCGTCGGGCCAGCTCAGCTTCCGCATGCCGAGCGGCTTCTCCGGCCTCTACTATTGGAAGCTTGAGCTGATCGATACCGACAGCGGCCTGAAGGATTACGAGTCCGGCGTCATCCGCTATCGCGACAGGCAGACGCAGATCAGCGTCCTTCAGGTCATGCCCAACGGCAATGCGTACAGCGCGCTCACCCAGAATTCCGTCCTCACCCAAAGCTTCCTGTCCTCCGAGGACTACAGCATTTCCATTCGGACGACCGACATGACCAGCTTCAACAAAGCCGGCTCCGAAACGAGCTATGACAAGATCAGCGGCCGCTATGACATGCTGATCTTCGGCTTCAAGGATTCCTACAACGGCAGCGCAGGCATTTCCCAGTTGGCTGCGGACGCCGTCAACGCCTTCATCAAGACGGGCCAGAGCGTCATGTTCACCCACGACACCGTCTACATAAGCAGCGGCACGACCGACAACGTCTGGACGAGCAATTTCAAGAAGAGCACCGGCCAGACCGGCACGTACACCAATATCGGCCTCAATGCGAGGCTCGCATCCACGACGGTGCAGAACGTGAACGACGGCCTGCTCACCCGTTTTCCTTTCAATCTGCTCACCGACGCGGGCGGCAAGGCAAGGACGCCCAAGGTCGCCAGCACGCATGACCAGTATTTCATGCTGGATCTGGAAGATCCCGACGTCGTGCCGTGGTACAACATTACCGGCGGCAGCGGCTCGAACATCCGGGATCCCGAGGACAGCTACAACCACTACTACACCTACTCCAAGGGCAACGTGACCTATTCCGGCACGGGCCACAACTTCACGACCGGCGCGAGCACGTTCCCGGAGTGGGAGCAGCAGCTGTTCGTCAACACGATGTACCGGGCCTACATGGGGTCCAACCACAAGCCCGATCTGAACGTGCAGCTTCCGGTCGCCTACAGTGCGGCCGCCGACAACATCATACCGGCTTATCAGAACATTCCGGTGAGCTTCACGCCGGAGGATCTGGATCTTAATGACCGCAAGCTGCAGGCCAAGGTCGAATTCACCTACACCAAGGACGGCAAAAAGGTTACGGAGACCAAATTCCAGACGACCCAGGCTCTCTCCGGAGCGCTGGTCTCGGACTCCTATCCCAATCCTCTCCCGCAGGGCGGAGATATCGAGGTCAAAATTTCGGTGCAGGACAAGCAGGGGGCCAAATCGGAGGTCGTCATCCCGGTCAAAATCCGGGTCGTATCGGCGAATCTCCAGGTTTCCAGAAGCATCGACGGCCTGCTGAAGGATTCGATGGCCGTCCGGGGCAAGGATTTCCAGCTGAGCTACCGCATCCTGCCGCAGACGGTGCAAAACCGGGCGGGCGAAGAGAGCCGGATGGTCATCGCCTCCCCGACCTTCACGGAGAAGCTGCCGGCCAACATCGAGGTGAGCGGCCTCCCGGCCGGCTTCACCAGATCGGGAACCCTTGCCGAGGGCTATACGATAAGCGGCAATCTGGCCGATATCCAGTACCGCCCGGATGCGTCCGGCACCCTGTACTCGGCTAGTCCCGTGACCTTCTCCCTGACCGCCAAAGCGTTGCAGACGGGAAGTTATTCCCTCAGCTCCGCATCGCTCGGCTTCCGCAACATCGGGCAGCTGACAGCTTCGCAGGCTGCCTTCAATGCCGTCTCGCTGGAAGCGGTCGTGCCGCTGACAAGGCTGGAGATCACGGGAGCGGAGCTGGGCAAAGGAGACAGCTACAAGCTGCTCCCTTCCTACGATCCCGCCGATGCGACGCTGTCCCGGCTTGCGTGGACATCGAGCAATCCAAATGCGGTCAGCGTCAACGACAACGGCACCGTGACCGGGCTCAAGGAGAACTCCAGCTCCGTCATTACCGTAACGGACGGCATCACGGGCATCAGCTCCTCGGCGACGGTCCGGGTCATCCAGACCGGCCTTTCGATCGCAACCGCCGACGGACAGCTGCGCTATGTGCTCGGCAGCCGGATCGGCCTGCAGGCATCCCTGCTCAAATCAACCGGTGAAATCGTAAGCACCGCCGGAGTGGAATGGTCGGTGACTCCTCAGAGGGAAGCCGACAGGGGCGTAGAGGAAAAGAGAAGCACGGACACCAATTCCTGGACCGGCGCTCTGTACCCTGCGCAGCCGGGAGACTACATCATCACCGCCTCCGCCAAAACCAACCTGCATACGTATTCCAGCCCGTCCATCACGGTTACCGTCGTGGAACCGGATCTTAGGCTGAACGGCCCTTCCGCGATTGTGGCGGGGGACAATCTGGCCGAATGGTCCCGCGCTTGGGGCTCTGTCGGGCCGGTCGACACTGCAGCGAGGCCGATCGACTACCTCTGGTCCTGGATTCCGACGGCAGGCGCTGCCGGGTCCTCGTTGTCCGGCAGCTCGACCCAAAGCAAGCGGCTGGCCTCATCACAGGCGGGAAAAGGCATTTTACGGCTGGAAACGCGTCAAAAGCTGGGAAATAACGAATCGGTTGCGCTGAACGTCCGGACTCTGGACATCACCATTGCCGGACTGCCGGAGCTTCTGGCCGGGAAGAGCAGCCTGCTGCCGGGAGAAGCGACCCCGCTGACGTTGAAATGGCCTGCAGCCGCCAGCATGCCAGCCTATTCCGCAGCCTGGTCGACCGGTCAAGGCGGCTCCATCTCGAACGGAACCGCCTCCGGAGCAACCTTTACGGCGCTCAAGCCTGCCGCTGGGCCGGTCCGTGCTTCGGCGGCATTGCGCATGGATACGGGGTATGCGCTGGCACTGCACAAGGACATCGCCATCATCGATCCCGGGCTCAAGCTGTCGGGGCTGTATGACCGTATCGCTGTCAATCAATCGCTGACCGCCGCCGCCGGATCATCCGATCCGTCCGTTAGTCTTGATTTTGCCAAGCTGGCCTGGTCGCTGGAATCCTCCCCATCAGGCTTGGCAAAGACGGAGCCGGCTGCTCAGCCCGCCCTGGTCCAGCTGACCGCGCTGAAGCCCGGAATCGGCACGCTCAAGGCATCGCTCCCTATGAGCGAAGCCTACACTGCGGAAGCCTCCCGTTCCTTCGCCATTGTGGACTTCCACATCAAGGATGCTTATCGTATGAGCAAAGGGGACCGGCTCGCCAGCTTGAATTCGCTGATTCAGGAAGCGAATCCCGACAGCTTGAAAGCCGAGATCCTAGCCGATCTCGCATGGACGAGCAGCAACAGCTCCATTGCGAAAGTCGCAGCCAGCCCCCAAGGCGGCTACAGCCTCACGGGTTTGAATGAGGGCATCGCGACGCTGACGGCATCCTACCGGGCCAACGGAGCGGCAGGCGGGCTGATCACCCGCAGCTTGACGGTAACGGTCCAAGCGCCGCAGCTCAGCCTCGATGCTCCTGCGGATCGTCTTGCGCCGGGACAATCGCTGACCCTCCAAGCCGGCTGGCTGGACCCGGAGAACGGCCGCTCGATGGAGGGCTTGAGCTGGTCCTTGGCCAGCGGCTCCGATTCGACGGCCAGCCTGAATCCTTCCGCCGGCCATCCGGGACAAGCCTCGCTGACGGCAAAAGCGCCCGGAACCGTACAGGTCAAAGCATCCGTGCCTCTGTCGGATGAGGATGCAGCGCCGGCGAGCGCAACCAAGACGTTTACCGTCGTCAACTTCGGGCTGGAGGAGATTTCTCCGCTGATCAAGGGCGAGAAGCTGTCCCTGACAGACAAAAGCCTGACCATCATGCCGAATGCCCTGGCCTCGGCGGTAATCTCCGACATCAACTGGAACAGCAGCAATGCCAATGTTGTTCAGGTCAGCGACAGCGGCATCGTGACGGCGACAGGGAAGGGCACCGCTACTGTCCGAGCTCAATATCTGGTCAATTCGGAAACGGGCGGCATGATTACGCGTGAATTGGCGGTAACCGTATTGGAGCCTCAGCTCCAAATCACCGGCCTCGGCGATCTGCTGCTAGTCGGCCAATCCTCGACAGCGACGGCAAGCTGGCTGAGCGGAGAATCCCTACCGCTAAGCAAGCTGCAATGGCTGGTCTCATCGGGTGAGACGAAGGTCCGGATCACTCCGGACAGCAGTCATGCGGCTGCAGCCATAACGGGCCTGTCCCCCGGTTCCGTGACGCTGAAGGCACAGATTGCCTTGAATTCAAGCTACGCTCCGTACAGAACCAAAACGATGGCCATCGTCGATTATCGATTGCCGCAAACGCTCGCCATGACCCAGAACGACACCAAGGGACTCGACAAGGTTCTGACCGTGCTGCCGGATAAGTCCTACTTCGACCGGGTCAGCTCCCAGCTCGTCTGGACGAGCAGCAATGTCAATGTCGCTGCCGTCGAGAACGGCTTGGTCAAAGCCAAAAATCGCGGAACGGCCACATTGACCGCAACTTACGGGAACACCGGCATCAAGCGCAGCGTCCAGGTGACCGTAACCGCCCCGGCCGGCGACCGGTATTGATGCCGCTACATCATCCCGATTGAACAAAAAGCCTGCAGAGCTACCGATCTCCACATACGAACAAACCCGGAAGGCAGCAGCCTTCCGGGTTCTTTTCTGTCCGTTCTCTCAACGGTTCAGAAGCTTCAGCGGTCCCGTCGTCAGCCGGACCTTGTTCACGCGCGGCAGAGCGACATTTTGATGGGCGAACACCTCGTCGTTGTATTCGATGATGAACCGGGCATGCTTTTCATTCAAGCCCGATTGCTCCGCAAAGGTCAGACGGTCCTCCGCTGCATCCTCTGTCGTGGACCCGAGAGTCGCATTGAGCGTCAGATTGCCTTTGGAGAAGAAGCCGCCGTTCATCCAGAAAGCGCTGCCGACGCCGTACAGGCTCGCCGAGCTGTCCGTGTACAGGAACGCGTCCAGCACCTGGCGCTCGCGCTCCGCCACCGAATCGTATCCCTGCTCGTCCAGCCGCTGGAACGAATCGACCCGGTACAGGTCGATAGGTCCGAGACCGATGAGCACAAGCTCCCTTTTGCCTGAATCTCCAGCGAGCTTCAGTCCCCGGATGGCCGCGTCGCGTATATCGGTGCGTCCCAGCGCCAAGATGGTGGCATCCACATCCACCTGGCCCGAAATCTCGACATTGCCTGTCACGAGCAGATTGCCCCGCAGCCGCAGCTTGCCGGCGGCATCCTCCTTATTCCCATGAAGAATCAGATCGCCGTTGACGATCAGCCAGTTGCTGCGCCCTTTGTTGGCGAAGTCGATCGATTTCAAGTAGGGGCCGAGTTCCAGGGGGCCGTCGATAATCGCCGATGCGGGACGCTCCACGGTTCCCAATCCTATCGTCGCCAGCTTGCCCCCGAGCGCTTCGATCACACGGCTGTACTCATCCATTTCCTCGTTGTACGTCTCGAGCAGCTGTTGATACTCTGCGAGAGCGGCCTCATACACAGCCCAAGCCGGATCTGCCGGAGCTTCGGCAGCCGGGACACCGGTCCCTGTTCCGCCTTCCGCCGCATCTCCCGCATCGGGAGCGGGATTCGGCTGCTGAGGCGGCGGTTGAAGAAGAATATCGGGCATGACGGGTTCCAGCGGAAGCGGCGGCATGCTCTTCAAGTCCTCATAGGAGCCGGCATAATCTTTTCTCAGCATCGACACCAAACCCGGCGCCTGCCCGGCGGCATAGACATTTTGAATGACCGTCCGATCCTGTCTGTACGCCGGCTCTCCCCTCGCGCTCCGGTCTCCGAGCGAATCGCCCACCTTGTCCAAGAAGGAGCTCAGCACGTCGATGGACACGAATTTCTGAGCCGGCATCGGATCAATGACATCCGCGAGCCCATGCGTAACCGCCTTCTCCGCGGACGTGATGGTCCCGTTCAAGCTTTTGTCGTAGAAAGGAATGTATCCGCTGGGAACTCCGCTTCCATATGTGGGGCCATAGCCATAATAAAGATTTTGCGGATTGCCCGTCATCAGCCTGCCGGAACCGGCGACCGGATTCCCATTCGCGCCGAGCCTCGGCTTCAGGTACATGAACTGCGACTTCTGCGTCCGTTCCACCGAATGATAAATGAACTCCGCGGCATCGTTCATCCTCAGGCCTTGGCCCGCATACAGGTTGCCCATAAAATAAGGCGCGCCGTGGACCGTCAGCAGGCCTTCCGAACCGAACGCGTACTTCAGGAAGTCCGGATACGTATCCAGGACGATGACCTGCTGCAGCCGGCGCGCGGCTCCATCGACCTGAGCTTCCGCCGTCACAGTCAGGGAATACTGATAATCCGCCGCGGCGCCGCTCGAGCCTGGAGGAAGGCAGCGCCCCGTCCCCTCTTCTTCTTTTGTGCAGCGGACGCTGACAACCTGGTAAAACGGCGGGGCTGCCGCATCCAGCCTGCTGCCGCCCTTCATGTCTCCGAGCTGCTCGTTGAAGCTCTTCGTAAAGCTCGTCAGCTGGTTGCCGAGATCATCGGGATCGATGGTCCGGTTGTTGAACCTCTCGTAGATGGCGGCGATGGCCTCGTCCAGCCCCTTCTGGGCCAGATGAAGGCTCTGCACGTTCTCCTCGCTGCGCTCCGTCCGCATCGCTCCGCCCAAGGCGGCACCCAGCACGGCCACTCCCAGCATGGAAAGCAGGAGAATAAGAAAGACGACGAGCAGCAGCGACGAACCCCTATCGCCGCTTAGGAGAAGGGCACGCCTTCTAGAATCCGAACCGGCTCTCCAAATCAAGCGTGTACTCCCTCCCCCCGTATGATTGCAGCAATCTCAATCGGATCGTCAGCAGGCCGCTGGCGCATTCCTTGCCTCCGTCCTCGCAGCCCAGAAGGATGGAGGAGGAGCCTTCCCCCTCCGTTACGAGCGAAGACGTCAGCTCCAAAGCCTCCCCGGAATCCGTCTCTTCGAGAACGGCCGGATGATTCCCGATAAACAGCGCTCCAACGCCATCGGCATCCTTGCCGATACGGATGACTTCCGCTTGCGTTTCCGCAAAAGCGGGAATCAGCCTGACGCCGCTGCCGGCATCGAGCTGCGCCAGCTTGTCCGGGCCGTATGTGTACAGCTTGGTCATAATGGCCGTCATCGCCAGGTCTCCTTCATCGCGCAAGGAATTCTGGATCTTCACCCGCTCATAGGAGCTCATTCCGAACGTAATCGTCGCGTAGATCACGCCCAGGACAACCGACAGCAGGCTGAGCGCGGCGATCAGCTCGATCAGCGTAAACCCTCCATCCTCCTTGCGGAGACGGTCAACGAATCGTTTCATCGATCAAATACCCCTCCACTTCCACGCTGTCGCCGGGGCTTCCCGAATCCGGAGCGACCGTCACGACGACAGGCAGCAGATACCGGTCGATCCGGCTTTGCGTCCCGTCGCCCTTGCGGACTTCATCCAGGTCGTCCGGGGTCAGCCGGAGTCCGGGAGCAAGGCTCTCCTGATAACGCACCGACACGGTATACAGAACTCCGTTGATGGAAGGCTGCAGCACCTGCTGGAGGACGGCCGGATTTTTCGCCAGTCCTTGGCATGCTTCCCTTTCGGATGGACTTGAACAGGCTTCGCCGCTTAGAATCCGGTGCGAGGCGCCCTCCTCCGCTTGCGATAGATAAGCCTTGAGCGGCTGGAAAGGCTGCTTCTGGAGATAGGAGAGCGCGTTGCGCCCGAGCTGAACGGCGATCGTCTTGCTCTGGTTGTGCTTGGCATAGGACATCGCTTGAATGAAAAACCCGCTCAGCGTCAGCGACACAACCGACAGGATCACGATCGAGGCCATGATTTCGACCAGAGTGAAGCCTTCTTCTCCTCCGCTGCCGCCTGGTTTGGACATGATCGATAACCTCCGCAATCTGGTTGATGCTATATTCCCTATCATCGTCAGAAACGAGAGCCTCCGTTAGGTCTTTTGGGATGAATAAGGAAACTTTTTAGGGTCTAAGGACTCAGTATTCATTGCCATGCCGATAGGCTGTTTCTGCAAATCCGGAATTCCAGGCATCTTCCCCTTGAGGGGAAGCCGAAGCATCGCTGAAGCCCCCGAAACGCAAAAAAAACAGAGCCCCCATAAGGGCTCTGTTCTCCGGGTCTATCCGATCGAATTGCTGTTAGACCCGCTTGGCTCCGCGTCCGCCGCGTTTGCCTTCGGTATTCTTCTTGAGCGACGAGATCCGTTCTTCGCTGTCTTTTAGGAAACGGGACATCTTATCCTCAAAGGAGGGCTTGCCAAAAGCAGGTCGGCCTGCGCCGGACTTGTTGAACGGACGGCCTCCGCCGCCTCCACCAGGTCCCCGGCCTCCGCCGCCGAAGCCTCCACCGCCGCCTGGACCGCGTCCGGCGCCGCCTGGACCTCCAGGTCCGCCTGGGCCGCGTCCGAATCCGCCGCTCGGGCCTCCGGATCCGCCTTCGCGGTTGAAGCGCTCGCGAGCAGGTGGCGCGCTGCCTTCCGGCCGGTCAATCGCCTGCTTGATGGACAGACCGATTTTGCCGCCTTGGTCGATGTTGATGACTTTGACCGTCACCACATCCTCAAGCTTCAAATGGTCCTTGACGTCCTTCACGTAATTATCGGCAATCTCGGAGATGTGTACGAGGCCGGTGACACCCCCCGACAAATCGACGAATGCCCCAAAATGAGTAATGCCTGTCACTTTGCCCTGTAATTTGGCGCCCACTTCTATTGCCATAAAATAAAATGTTCCTCCCTAAAAGTATGTGCGAAGCATGATCTGCTCCTCATGGGGCCGTTCATGCCGACCCTCCCTCAGGAGGGCACGCTTGAATCAATTATAGCGTAATCGCAAAAGCAAGGTCAACAGACGCGAGCCCGCTTTCCCTGCTGTCCTGCGGCTTCTTAGTCATTGGGCTGTATAAGTTGCTCCCCGGGCTTCACGAGTCCCTGCTGCTTGGTTGCCAGCTGAGCGATGTATTCCGGGTCGTTGAGCTGCTTGATCTTGGCGTGCAGCTCCTGCGTCGTCTTCTGTATTTCCGCGAGGCGGGCTTCCGAAGTGCCGAGCCGTTCCCGGGTCGCGGCCTGAGCCTGCATCTGAGAGAACAGGGTATACCCTGCCCACGCTAGAACTACCGTCATGAATAGAAGCCATAGCTTGTATCTTCTGCGCGAACCATCCGTCACGTGATTTCCTCCCGTTCCATCCTGTAGATTAAGGCTTGAAGGACCGGAAAGCATTCCAATCACTTGCGGAAAAGCCTCTTCCAAGCCTGAATGAATCCATTCGACACGCGGCGGGCAGTCTCCTGCACCTTCCAGCGAATCATCATTCCCTGCAGCCATGTTAGAATCGGCCGCGTCAGCGGGCGGATCATCCAGAGAACCAATTTGGCGAGCGGTCGCAACAATTGTAGCACAGTCTTCCCCGCGAAAATAGAAAAGACGGCCAAAAATCCGGCCAAAACCCGAAGAATCCGGTAGATCCCTATGACCGGCCGGATCAGCAGCACATCCATGCAGCGCAGCAAAAAGCGTATGACCGCTCGAGTCGCGCGGATGAGCCAGCGCACAAGCGCGATGACCGTCCCGCTCAGAGCCAGGAAGTAGAAGCAGATCCCGATCAGGATTCCGAGATACACATACGCCCGCACCTCGCCGTTGTTGCTGGCGTACAGAATCCGGAAGGCGGCCAGCGCCGCCGCGAGCCAATAGCCGATATCAAGCGCGGGCAAAATCCACCGGGGAAAGCGCAGCTCATGGGATACGACCCGGTATCCGTCGAACACGCCTCCCATCAGCAGCCCTGTCGCCATCATCATGGCCAGCGTCCAGCCTTGGGTATCCAGCGTCACTTGAAGATCTTCCCGAATAATCCCTTGGATTTGACGCTCTGGCTTCCATCCAGATAGGCGAGAGAATGGACAAGCCCTTCGATCGCGACGAGCCCTTGCTCCAGGCTGAGATGCTTCATATGCAGATTCTGGCCTCGAATGGCTAGAAAGCCAAGCTCGGTCTCGAGCAAAAACTCCTCGTTGTCGAAGCTTTCGACGTTGAGTACGCCCGTTATCTCCAGCAGCTTGCGGTTGAGCATCTTGACCTCTTGCCGCTTCTGCCCTTTTACAGGTTCAATCATGCCTCGTCCCCTCCTTATAAGCCTATGCTTATTAGGAGGGGACGAGTTTTAGAACCTATAGGAGTGGGGGGTAAGCATCATTAACCACCAGCCGGAGAGTTGAAACAGATGCTTCCCGAACTATATGGTATGCCTTGTCCGGGCTTTAAATGCCGGCTTGGACTTCCTTGACCATTTCGGATACGGACAGAAGGCCGCCGCCGGAAAGGTACCAGTATTGCGGGTTCAGGTAGATGATCTTGCCTTCCTTGGCCGCATTCGTCTTGTTCACGAGGTCGTTCTCGATGACGCCCTTCGCGTTGTCCCCTTCGCCTAGAGCGGCGTCGCGGTCGATGACGAACAGATAATCCGGATTTTTCTCGCCAATGAATTCGGAGGTGATGCTTTGGCCGTGCGTTTCAACCTTCAGCGTCGGATCTACAGCTTCTACTCCCATGGCGTCGTGGATGATGCCGAAGCGCGAGCCGACTCCGTACGCGCTCAGCTTGCCGCCCACAGCAAGTACGATCAGGCCTTTTTTGCCATCCGCCTTCGCTTGTTCGCTTACGGCGTCCACGCTCGTCTTGATCTCGGCCAGCTTCGCATCCGCATCGGCTTCCTTGCCGAACAGGCTTGCCAGCATCTTCACGTTGCTGGAGAAGGAGTTGAAATAATCGGTCTGGTCCAGCTCGACGAACAGCGTCGGAGCGATCTTGCTGAATTCGTCATAAGAGTCCTGCTGGCGTCCGCTGATGATGATCAGGTCGGGCTTCACGGAGTTGATCTTCTCGAAGTCGGGCTCTTTCAGTCCGCCTACGTTCGCAACCTGGCCGCTCTTGTACTTTTCCAGGTAAGCAGGAAGGCTTGTCGCGGGAACGCCCGCGATATTCGCCTCCAGGCCGAGCGCGTCCAGCGTATCGAGAGAGCCGAAGTCGAAGGCGACGATCTTCTGCGGATTTTTCGCGATGGTGGCTTCGCCGAGCTTGTGTTTGATCGTGACCGTTCCGCCGTCCGCTGCCGCTTCGCCGCCCGAATTGGCTGCCGGGCCCGCATCGGGAGAAGCCGCTGGAGCAGGAGACGCGCTGCCGCCGTTGTTGGCATTCGAGGAGCCGCATGCCGACAGCACCAGCGTCAGCACCATGATCGCAGCCAAGGAGAGCCATTTCATCTTTTTCATCTGTGTTACCCCCATATAGTCATTGTTGGAATATCCGCTTGCTTGTTCAGCCGAAATAAACGCATACCCGCCTGCCGTCCACTTCCTGGATCGGAACATCCATCCCGTACAGCTCCTTGAGCACTTCCTGCGTGACGATTGCTGATGTCGTGCCTTCACGGACAACCTTCCCGTCCTTCAGAGCGACGATATGATCCGAGTGGAAGCTGGCGAAATTGACGTCGTGGATGACGAGAATGACGGTTTTCCCCTTCTCCTCCACCAGGCGGCGCAGGACATGCATGATGCCGACGGCATGCTTCATGTCCAGATTGTTGAGCGGCTCGTCCAGGAAAATATACTCCGTGTTCTGGGCGACGACCATCGCGATATAAGCGCGCTGCCGCTGTCCCCCGCTGAGCTGGTCGATGTACTTATGCTGCATCGGACCGAGCTCCATATAATCGATGGCTTCCTCGACGTAAGCCCAGTCTTCCTTGCGAAGGCGGCCCTGGCAGTAAGGAAAGCGGCCGAAGCTGACCAGCTCCCGGACGGTAAGCCGGACATTGATATGATTGGATTGCTTGAGAATGGAGAGCTTCTTCGCCAGCTCCTTGTTGTCCCAGGAGCCGATCGGCCTGCCCTCGACGAGAACCTCGCCCTCGTCATGCGGCATCAGGCGGGTCATCATCGACAGCAGCGTGCTCTTGCCTGCGCCGTTCGGACCGATGAACGAGGTGATCGTCCCCGGACGGATCGAGACCGACACGCCGTCGATGACTTTTTTGCCGGCATAACTCTTGGATACGGATCTGGCTTCAATCACGCCCGATTCTCCTTTAGCAGCAGGTAGAGGAAGTACGCTCCGCCCACAAAGTTGATGATGACGCTGATTGTCGTCGAGAAGGTGAACACATGCTCGACCAGGAACTGCCCTCCGAGGAGAGCGATGAAGCTGACGAGCGCCGCGCCCGTTATCAGGGCGGGATGTCGGTACGTGCCGAGGAACTGGTAGGCCGTATTGGCGACGAGCAGGCCCAGGAAAGTAATCGGGCCGACAAGCGCCGTCGATACGGCGACCAGCACCGCGATGATGACGAGCAGCTGACGTGTGGCCCGCTCGTAAGGAATGCCCAGATTGAGCGCGTGATCCTTGCCGAGGGACAGCGCATCCATGTATTTGGACAGCCTCCAGTACCATAGAAGGACGGCTCCGATCAGCACATAGGACAACGCCAGCAGATCGTACTCGATGTTGTTGAAGCTGGCGAACATCTTGGCTTGGACGACCAGGAAGTCGTCCGGATTGATGAGCGCCTGCATGAAGGAAGACCCGCTCTGGAACAAGGTGCCGAAGATGAGGCCGGTGAGCAGCAGCAGGTATATGCTGCTGTTCTCGCGGCGGAACATGAGCCGGTAAAGCAAGGCCGAGAAGATCATCATGAGCACGATCGACAGCAGGTAGTTCGCCTGCTTGTTGACGACCAGGAAGGCCATGCCCCCGAAGGCGTACACGATGATCGTCTGCAGCAGGTTGTAGAGCGCATCGAGTCCGATAATGCTCGGCGTCAGGATGCGGTTGTTCGTGATCGTCTGGAAGATCACGGTCGACAAGGCGATCGCAAAGCCGGTAAGCACGATCGCCGCCGCTTTCTTGAGCCTTCTCGGAAGGGCGTAGCTCCAATCGTCCACCCCGTACGTAAG
Source organism: Paenibacillus sp. RUD330 (assembly GCF_002243345.2). NCBI lineage: Bacteria > Bacillati > Bacillota > Bacilli > Caryophanales > Paenibacillaceae > Paenibacillus > Paenibacillus sp. RUD330. The sequence goes on along the minus strand of NZ_CP022655.2, from coordinate 53,714 downwards.
GAACAGCGCCGCCATGACGGCGGCCAAGCCTGCGAGCACCAGCAGCTTGCTCTTCAAGGATAATCCGCGGGACGCCTCAGCTTGCATATACATCCCTCCTCATGATGAGGTACAGGAAGATGATGCTGCCGAGAACGCCGACGATCAGGCTGATCGGCAGCTCGTAGGGACGGATGAGGACACGGCTCAGAATGTCGCAGCCGATGACGAATATCGCGCCGAAGACGGCTGTGATCGGCAGGTTGCGCTGCAGGTTGTCACCGCGGAAGATGGAGACGAGATTCGGAATGATCAGCCCGAGGAACGGAATCGACCCGACGGTCAGGATGACCGAGGAGCTGATCAGCGCGATTAGAATGAGGCCGATGTTGACGATCTTGCGGTAGCTGATGCCCAGGTTGACCGAGAATTCCTCCCCCATTCCCGCGATGGTGAAGCGGCTGGCGAACAGATAGGCCGCGATCGTAGCCGGAACGCTGATGTACAGCAGCTCGTAGCGGCCTCTCAGCACGCCGGAGAAGCTTCCCTGCATCCAGGAATTCACGCTCTGGATGAGATCGTACTTGTATGCGAAGAAGGTCGTCACGCTGGCCAGCACGCCCCCGAACATAAGTCCGACAAGCGGAATGAACACCGCGTCCTTGAACTTGATCTTCTCCAGCATCCGCATGAAGACGAAGGTTCCGGCCAAGGCGAAGGCGAAGCTGATCGCCATCTTCTGCATCATGCTCGCGCTGTCGAATACCAGCAGCGCGACGAGCAGGCCCAGCCCTGCGGCCTCCATCGTTCCCGACGTCGACGGAGAGACGAACTTGTTGCGGCTGAGCTGCTGCATGATGAGGCCGGCGATGCTCAGGCTCATGCCGGCGATGATCAGGCTGACCAGTCTCGGCATCCGGCTGATCCAGATGAGCTCCTTCTGGTCGGCCGTCAGGGAGAACAGATCGGCCAGAGACAGCTGCTGCACGCCGATAAACAGGGAGGTAAAAGACAGAATGACCAGCAGCGGCAAAAGAATGGCCATTCTCACCGTCTGCAAATCTCCATAGGCCTATGTAGGTGTAAATCTTTTAGTTGTATAAGAATGAGAATCATTATCACTTACCCCCTTATTTACTATAATAAAGCACACTCGCCGAGTCAACCCTTTTAGAGCCATCCCCTTCTATTTTCTTGACAGCATGACAAAAAAGCCGATTCGAATGCAGATGGCCTGCATTCGAATCGGCTTATTCATTCGCGCCCGCGGCGCGGAGGATCCGGAAATCCCGGCTAGAAGCCGAGGCCGTCATCCTCCCGCTCGCGCGCTTCTTCCTTGAGCAAGGTGTACATCGTCGCAGCCTCGTCCTTGCGGGTCGTCTCCGCCGTCCGCTCGATGCGGACGGTGATGTACTTCTGCCCGTACTGGATGCGCAGCTCATCGCCGGCTTTGACCGAGCTGCTCGGCTTGGCTTCGCGGCCGTTCACCCATACCCGGCCTTGCTCCGACACATCCTTGGCGACCGTGCGCCGCTTGATGAGCCGGGAGACCTTGAGGAATTTGTCCAGACGCAATTTACTTGATGGCTTCTTTCAGTTTGTTGCCGGCTTTGAATGCCGGAACTTTGGATTCCGGAATCGTGATTTCTTGGCCCGTTTGCGGGTTGCGGCCGGTGCGGCCGGAACGCGTGCGGGTTTCGAACGTGCCGAAGCCGATCAGTTGGACTTTGTCGCCGGATGCCAGGGCGTCGGTCACTTCGCCGAGGAAGCTGTTGAGTACGGATTCTACGTCGCGCTTAGTCAGGCCGCTTTTCGTTGCGATGCTGTTGATCAGGTCGTTCTTGTTCATTGTGATTTCCTCCCGATAATGGATGTTCATGTAAAGTGCGACAGTTGCCCTGCGCAAGCAGCAGCCGTTCCTTATTGACGGACAAGCGGCGGCTTCCTGCCGCTTCTTGCCTTCTCTCCCGCAAGCGGTGCCCAGGAGCATGAGAGAAAATTTTACGAGGGTAACGTATTCGTCTCCAGAACGGAGAAATCCTGCTGCCTGCCCAAATTTTTTTGCGGAAAAGGGTCGAGAAGCCGCGAATAGGGTCGAAGGAACCTATTAACCTTTCTTCTTCGCTTCATCCCACCAACGATCCATTTCTAGTAGATCAGTCTGGTCAAAAGATTTGCCGTTTATACGGAGCTGCTCCTCGATATAGAGAAAGCGGCTGCGGAATTTGGCGTTCGTGCGGGCCAGCGCCTCTTCGGGATCCGCATCCAGGAAGCGGGCCGCATTGACGACCGCGAAGAGCAGGTCGCCGAGCTCGCCGGCCTGGGCGTCCTTGTCTCCAAGCGCCGCAGCCTCCCGCACCTCGCGAAGCTCCTCTTCGATCTTGGCGAGGACCGGACCGAGCTCGTCCCAGTCGAAGCCGACCTTGGAAGCCTTCTTCTGCAGCTTGTAGGCGCGCATAAGCGCGGGAAGATCCTGCGGAATTCCATCCAGTACGGAGACGCGGTCCCCGTCCCGGCCTTTGATCCGCTTCTCCTCGGCTTTCATGCGTTCCCAGCTGGCGAGCGCCTCTCCGGAATCCGAAGCTCCCGAATCGCCGAATACGTGGGGATGGCGGAACACGAGCTTCTCGTTCAGCTCCTGGATGACGTCGTAGACGTTGAACGCCCCGGTCTCCTCTTCCATCTGGCTGTGAAGCATGACTTGCAGGATGACGTCGCCGAATTCCTCGCGCATGCCGTCAGGGTCGTCCTGGTCGATCGCCTCGAGCGCCTCGTACAGCTCTTCGATGAAGTTCTTGCGGATGGACTGATGACTCTGCTCCCGGTCCCAGGGACAGCCCCCGGGACTGCGCAGAATGGAGACGATCTCATGCAGCCGGTCGAAGCTGCGGTTCTGCAGCCGCTCATCAAAGCTGGCCGGTATGTAGACCAGGCTCAGGTTGCCGTACTCTTGGCCCCTGTCGAGCTCGTACAGAGGCACGGTGAGAATGCGCTCCGCGCCCGGCACGCCGAGCGCGTGCCCGATGACGACCGGATGGTCCTCCGGATACCGCTCCATCAGCGTCAGCTTGACGTCGGAGGCGGTGAAGGCATCGTAGACCTGGCCGATCAGCGTGTGCAGCTGCGGCCGCAGCATCGACGTCTTCAGCTCCGCCGAATCCAGCAGCTGGAAGCCCTCGATCGGGTCGAAGCCGAGCCGGGTGAAGGCCATGTCGAGGAAGCTCTCGCCGCCGAGCACGGTCAGCTCGATGCCCTCCTGCGGACAAACCTCCCGCAGCAGCCGCACCGTGCGCTCGGCGACCATCGGGTGGCCGGGCACGGCATACAGGATGCCGGAGCCGGACGATGCGAAGTCCGCTTTGGCCAGGGAAGCCAGCTCGGAGACGATCCGGTCGTATACCTCCGGGAATGAATCCGATTCCTCGTAGAACCGGTCGAACGGCTCCACGGCGATGCCTTGCTCGCGAAGCATGCTCATCATAGGATGTTTCTCGGTGCGGACATAGACTTTGGCCGCTGCCTGCAGCCTCCGCCATATGCCCAGCGTCAGCTGGTCCGCGTCGCCTGTGCCGAGACCGGCTACGGTGATGGACGGCCGGGCCGTTATGTGTTCAGCCGCTCCCGGCAGGCTGGATGATGATCCGGATGTCATGGCTGTGAATGCCTCCTTTTGGGACGAAGAAGAGCGCTCTATGAGGCAAGAAGAAGCCGAGGCCCCGGCAAGGGCGGCTTCCGCATGCGCTTGGCCCTCCTCTGACTTTACTTGTCCCGAGCCCCGGAAGCAAGCCGGACCGGTTCCAGAGGCCGAAAATAAGGATATTTTAACCTCAAACTCGGCTTTGGCAGGGATATTGCGGAAGCGTCGGAGGGAATTGGCGTGAAGAGAGGCTTCCGGGAGCGGGGGATTACGTGCCCGCTGCCGGGCTATCGGATATTGGTTCCGCTATTTGACCGTATTCGTGCCCGATCGCCGGGCTATCGGACATTGGTTCCGCTATTTGACCGTATTCGTGCCCGATCGCTGGGCTATCGGACATTGGTTCCGCTATTTGACCGTATTCGTGCCCGATCGCTGGGCTATCGGACATTGGTTCCGTTATTTGACCGTATTCGTGCCCGATCGATGGGCTATCGGACATTGGTTCCGCTATTTGACCGTATTCGTGCACGATCGCTGGGCTATCGGACATTGGTTCCGCTATTTCCTTCGCTGCTCTTGATATCTGGATAAAAGTTCACAAATAACGGATCCTATGTCCGATAATTTGCGAAAAACCTATTTTAGGAGCAAATAACGGATCCTATGTCCGATATTCGTCCAAATGCCGCATGCCGTTCACTTGATTTGCACCTGTACTATTCCTATGAGTCTATGAGGCAGTTCCTGTAAGGAAGAATCATGGTCATGTAAAGCGAAAATGATCGCTAACCACCATGCGATAGGCGAATAGCCCGTTTTTTGGGAGCGCTTATGCAGCTTGATTTTGAGTGCGAGCCTCCCTGGGAAGCCTGCCCTTATAACAGCGACGGGTCTGGGTCTGCGCTGAGAGCTTCAGGCCGGAGGCAGGAGCTTCAGGCGGCGCAGCCTGGCTTCGAGCGCCTCGCCGCCGGGCAGCTGGCGAAGCTCCGCGGCGCTGACGCCGCCCAGCCGCAGCAGCGCCGCGGCAAAAGCCGCGCCGCCGGCCAGCACGCCGGCGAGCGTGAGCGCCGCGGCGAGCAGGCGCGGCGGCAGCGCCGCGGCGAGCAGCGGCTCGAGGCCGCGCGAGGCGGCGAGCGCCGCAGCCGCCAGCGCGGCCAGCGCGGCAGCGGCGCCATAGCCGCGCCGAGCGCCGCGGGCAGGCGCGCCGAGCGCAGCCGCCGAGCGCGCGGCCGCCAGCGCGCCGAGCAGCGCGGCGGCGCCGGTGGCGGCGATGCCGGCCCAAGCGGCGCCGGCGATGCCGAGCGGCGGCACAAGCGCGGCGTTCAGCGCCGTCTTGATCAGCGCGGCGAGGAGCAGCAGTATCACCGGCGCGCGCACGGCGCCGAGCCCCTGCAGCACCGGCGCGCTGACCGCGGTGACCGCCGCGAAGAGGGCCGTGCCGCATACAAGTGCCAGCGTCCCGGTCGCTTGCGCGTCGGTGTAGAACATGACGTTCAGCGGCTCTGCCAGAAGAACGAGCCCCGCCGCCGAGGCCAGGCCGATCAGCCAGGCTGCGCGCATGGCGAGGCGGGCTTGCGCCGCTGCCGCCTCCGGGCGGCTCCGCCGCTGGCGCACCAGCCCCGGCACGAGCGCCCCGGCGGCGGCGCCTGCGACCATCGAGACCAGCTGCACGAGAGGCTGGCCCCGGCTGTAAAGGCCGAAAGCGCTCATCGCTTCGGCCGGACTGCTGCCCGCGCCGGCAAGAAGACGCGGAACCGTGAAGGCGTCGACAGCCCCAAGCACCGGCGCCACGATCGCTCCGAGCGCGACGGGCAGCGCCAGCACCGCAAGACGGCGGATTTCATTCCCCATTGCGGCCAGTCTCCGCACAAGCGGCAGCCGCCACTCCGCATCCTTTGCGAGTTCCTCTTGGTCCCCACTCCCCGCAGCCCTTGCCAGGTTCCCTCGGCTCCGTCTCCCCGCAGCCATCCGAATCATGAACAGCAAGCCGGCAAAACCGCCGAAGAAGGAGCCCGACATCGCCCCGGCCGCCAACGAGCAATCATCCCAGCCGGCGGACCAGCCCCAGTGAAGCAGCAGCAGCATGGCCGCGACGCGCACGAGCTGCTCGATCAGCTGCGACCAGGCGGTCGGTCTCATATCCCCTGTTCCCTGCGTATAACCCCGCAATGCGGCCAGCGCAGGCACGACCCACAGCGCCGCCGCGACCGCCCGGATCGACGCCTCTGCCGAGGAATCGCCGATCAGGTCCGCGAAAGCGGAGGCGCCGGTCCACAGAATGGCGAACCCGGCCGCTCCGAGCACCGAGAGCAGGAGGACGCCGGCCGCTCCCGCGCGGCGCGCTCCCTGCTTGTCCCCTTCTTCCAACAGCGATGCGGTACGGATGGCGACCGCCACGGGCAGCCCGGCCGTAGCCAGCACCAGCATCAGCTGATAGAACGGATAAACGGCATTATAAATGCCGAAAACCCGGTCGCCCGCAATATTTTGCAGCGGTATTTTCTGGAGCGTCCCGATCAGCTTGGACAGCAGAGCCGCTCCCGCAAGCAGCATCGCACCGCCCAACGCGCCTTTCTCCCATTTTTGCCTCGGCATATCCTCTTTGTCTCCCCGCCCGATTTCGTCGATTCATTATACCTTATTCGACCGAACGGCATGAAGAGGACGACTGGCTGTCGAAAGTACGGGGCCCGACTCCGTATGTTGGATAACCATTGGCGCATATAGTCGAACAGCAGGTGTTGAAGAGCGACGACCCAGACAGGGAGGAGACTTGTCCATGTCCAACCATCAGCCCGTATGGGAAGAATGGCAGAAGGCCAGCCTTTACGGCATGCTGGCCGGACTTTACGAATACAGCGAGCCCGAGTGGGGCCGTTATTACCGGCAGCTTCATTCCGAGGCTCTGTCCCGGCTGGCCGCGCTTGTGCGGCAGCACGGTCTTCCATTCGCCCCCGTCCCGGCTCATGGAACTCCGGCTGCCGCCGTGTCCGGACTTCCCGGACTCGACGGCCCGCAAGCCTGGAACCCGGCCTATCCCGGATCCGCGAACTACGACGCCGCACCCGGCTTGCCCGGCTACGCCGGCGCCAATCCATACGGCTATCCCGCCCCGCATGGGCAGCAAGGAAATGCCGTCCTGCCCTACCATGCGGCCGCCCCGCATTGGAGTTCCGAGGAAGCGGGATTTCCTCCCCCTCCCTCTCTCCCAGGCTTTCCAGCTCCCTCCGGCTTCCAAGGGCTCTCCGCATCGGCGGGTTATCCGGGCAGCTACGGCTACCCTTCCCCAAGCTTCTGGCCTGGACCGGCTGGCGCAGCTTCACCCCTGCCCGACTGGACGCCGAGCGCAGCCCCGCAGAAATCCGCGGGAGCGGCTGCTGGCGGATCGGCGCACTCATATGGCAGCCCGACGGATAGTCCCTATAAGCCGAATTCGGGAAGCCCCGTTCCAAGAGAACCGCATCCAGGAGACGGCGAGCAGCATGCCGCTCCCGAGCTGTCCGATTCAGCCGGGCTCCCGCCGGCCCATGTCCGCCTTCTCCATGCCCAGACCGGCAAGGAGAAGCTGGACTTCCACCTCGGAACGACGGTTCAGCCGCTCGATTACCTGGAGGCATCCTCCTATCTTGAAGTCCGTCCGGGCCGTTGCCCGCTCGCCATTCAGGAGGGGCCATCCCGATCCCCCGTCGCCTCAGCCGAGCTCGACTTGCGCAGCGGAGCATGGATGACAGCGGCTGTAGCCGGCAACGGGGAGCTTCTCCTGTTCGAGGATGAGCGGGAATCGTCTGCCGACCGCGCCCGGATCCGGCTGCTCCATCTGGCTGACGGCCGAGCCCCTGCCGACCTCATGATCCGGGATGGAGGCACGCTGTTCCGGCGCGTGGCTTACGGCTCGCCTTCATCCTACATCACGCTGAGTCCGGCCGAGCTCGAGCTGGAGCTATGCGAGGCAGGGTCGCTCCGCACCCTGCTCTCCCCGCAGTCGGTCACGCTCTCTCCCGCCCAAGCCGCAACCCTTCTGTTTACGGGCGACAGCGGCTTGATCGTGCTTGCGGACGGATCTTGATCGCCCCATTCGAATCCGAAATCGGCAGCAAAAAAACAAGCTCCCGATCGGGTGATGGCCGAAGGAAGCTTGTCCTGCTGGATGCTACTGTTCCATTTGCTTGGCCAGGAAGCCGGCTGCGGTTTCCGACATCTTGATTTCCATCTGAGCCATCTTGACGGAATCGTCCTTGCTGAGCAGGACGACCGTGCCGATCGGGTCGCCGCCTGCGATGATCGGGGCCGCGACGAAGGAAGTATACGTTTCGGGACCGTTCTTGACCACTTCGTATTCGCCGCTTGCCGTTTCCACTGCCGTCTTGCGGTTGTCCATCGCCGTTTCCAGCAGGGGACCGACCGGCTTGTCCATATAGTCCTTCTTGGAAGCTCCCGCGATGGCGATGACCGTATCCCGGTCCGTGATCAGGGTGATGTGTCCGGTGCTTTCGCTGAGCGATTCCGCATATTCCTTGGCGAAGTCGCCCAGCTCGCCGATCGGGGAGTACTTCTTAAGGATGACTTCCCCGTCGCGATCGACAAATATCTCCAGCGGGTCTCCTTCGCGGATGCGAAGCGTACGGCGGATTTCCTTCGGGATAACGACACGGCCGAGATCATCGATCCGGCGCACGATTCCAGTTGCTTTCATTGTCATGTTGCCCCACTTTCCTTGAAGAGTAGTAAAGTCGACTGGACGCTGGCGTTTGCTTCTTTTATGCGGAAACAGGAGCTGATCCTTGTCAGGCATATACCTTCGAATCTGACCATAGTATTCATCCGCTCCCAAATTCTTATGCAGGCCCGGCCGGTCCGAGCCTCCGCGGGAGCTAGGCCGGGCGGGGTTCGAAATCCCGCCTGCAGCTGCCTGAGGCCGCCCGCCTGAATTCGGCTTGCCGGCTTATTTTGCCCAGTCCGGCTTCGCGTACTCCCAGATTCTCCAGCCGCTCCTCGCTCCCCAGGCGAACCGAGCTCTATTCAGAGCGCCGTAAAAGGGATCCCGTACTTGCGGCCGCACCGGGATTTCCCTTATGCCCTATGGGTCTCTCCCGGGCAAAGGAGCCGCTCCAATCTGGCCCGGCTTCTCTCCGGCAACGGCCGATTTCCAAATCATACATAGTATTACCGAGTAATTCGATGGGGCGGATACCCTCTTCTTAGCCGCAGGTGCTAGGTGCTTCATTTCCATGAGACAAAAAAACACCCGCACGCGGAAGCCGCGCGCGGGTGTAGCCATTGATCCGTACTCCTTACTTGGAGCCGTTGTTCGCTGCCGCATCGGAGGAATTCGTAGCCGCACCGTTCTCGGCGCCGGAGTTGGCTGCCGGGCTCGCAGCAGGGCTGGCTGCCGGGCTCGGGGACGGATCCTTGAATTCTTCCTTCTTCGTGATCAGCTTTGGAACTTCATTCTGCATGTAGTCGTTCAGCTTGGTCTGGCCGATCGTTTCCTTGATCGTCTGCTTGGAGCTTTCCAGCGTCGGCTCGTCGCGCTTCTCGACCTTGATGACGTGGTAGCCGTATTCGGTCTCCACAGGCTCGCCTACGACGCCGACCTTTTGCTCCAGGCAAGCTTTCTTGAATGCCTCTACATAGGTGGACGGATCGGCATTCGAGTACAGGCCTCCGGTGCTGCTGGAGCCGGGATCATCGGAGTATTCCTTGGCGAGGGCATTCCAGTCGGCGCCTGCAGCCTCAAGCTTCGCCTTGGCTTCCTTGGCGCGCTTCAGGGCGTCTTCCTTGGAGCGCTCCTTGCCGGCGGAATCCTGGAAGCCGACCAGCACATGGCGCACGTCGACCTTGATCAGGCTCTGCTTGTTTTCGTTGAAGTATTTCGTCACGTCTTCATCCGTAACCTTGGCCGCCATCGCTTCGGATACGCCGATAGAGAGGCGGATGAAGTCCTTCACGTCGGTCGAGGTGATGCTGTTGGTCTTGAGCTCCTCGTCGAGCTTGTCCTTCGTAACGGCTTCCTCGATCTTGCCATATTCGGTATCCGCGTCCTTGGTTGCTTTGTCCTTCGCTTCCTTGGAGGCGTCGTTGTAGACGATATGGTACCCGATATACTGGTCAAGCAGCATATTTTTGTATTCGGCCATTCCGAGGTATGGCTCCATTTGCGGGTTGATGACCTTGAGCACGTTCGTGAACGTGGTGAATTCCTTTTCCGTTACCGTTCCGCCCTTGTACTCGGCGATCGTCTTCCCGGAATCCTTGGAGCCGGATTCCCCATTGTCCTTCTTGCCGCATGCTGCCAGCGACACGGCCAGGACGGCCGCAAGAATCAGCAGCATGCTGCGTCCCCAGGCAGGGCGCTTGCTCGAAATATGCATAACGTTCTCCTCTCGGTCTTTTCAGGCTTGTTTCCAGTGTACCAGATGTTTTCCATCTATGCCATGTAAGCGGTTTTGCGGTCCGCAGGCCCGACCATTGATCCTGTGGCCCGACTTGCCGCTCGATCCTCGGATCGAGCCGCGACGCTCCGACTCAGGGGGGACTTACTTGCCCCCGGCCGATTTCTCCAGCTGCGCCGCCGGCTTCACCGCATCCTTCATGCGCTCCAGGAAGGTCAGCGTGAGCGCGAGACGCTCCTCGCTGCCGAGCCCCTTGCCCCGCAGCGCCAGCTCCGTCACCGCGTCCTTGGCGCCGCCGCGCTTGAACCGGTTCTCGAAGTCGAGGCATAGCCTGTCGACCGCCCGGATATCGATCCGATGCGCCGCTCGCGCCGCGAACTTGAGCGTCCATTCGTCGCCCTTGCCGCTTACGGATTCGATGCCGTACAACGAGCCGTAGATTTTCAGCCTCGCCACGTCGAGCAGAGTATCCACGGCCTGCGGCAGATCGCCGAAGCGGTCGGTCAGCTCCTCGCGCAAGTCCTCGGCATCGTCCAGCGAGGACAGCGAAGCGACCTTCTTGTAGATCTCGATCTTCTGGATGCTGTCGTAAATATAATCCGAAGGCAGGTAAGCATCCAGGCTGAGGTCGATGACGGTGCTGACTGGCTTCTCCGTCTCCTCTTCCTCCCCGTACATTTCCTTCTTGCGGCGGGCGATCTCGTCGGCCAGCATCTGCGAATACAGATCGAAGCCGACCGAGGCGATGAAGCCATGCTGCTCCGCCCCGAGCAGGTTGCCCGCTCCGCGAATGGCAAGATCCCGCATCGCGATCTTGAAGCCGGAGCCGAGCTCCGTGAACTCCTTGATCGACTGGAGCCTCTTCTCGGCGACTTCCGTCAGCACCTTGTCGCGCTGGTAGGTGAAGTAGGCGTAGGCGATCCGATTGGAGCGGCCGACCCGTCCCCGCAGCTGGTACAGCTGGGACAGGCCCATTTTGTCCGCGTCATGGACGATGAGCGTGTTGACGTTCGGAATGTCGACGCCGGTCTCGATGATGCTCGTGCTCACCAGGACATCCGATTCCCCGTCGAGGAAATCGAGAATCGTCTTCTCCAGCTCCTGCTCCGACATCTGTCCGTGGCCGACCGCCACCCGCGCCTCCGGCACGAGCGAGGAGAGCAGCTCCGCCATCTGATAGATACCTTGGACCCGGTTGTACAGGTAGTACACCTGTCCGCCGCGGGCCAGCTCGCGCTCGATCGCCTCGCGCACGAGAGCCGTATTGTACTCGACGACGTAGGTCTGCACCGGGAACCGGTTCTCCGGCGGCGTCTCGATGACGGACAGGTCGCGCACGCCGAGCATGGACATATGCAGCGTCCGCGGTATCGGAGTCGCCGTCAGCGTCAGCACGTCCACATTGGTCTTGAGCCGCTTGAGCTTCTCCTTGTGGGACACGCCGAACCGCTGCTCCTCGTCGACGATGAGCAGTCCGAGGTCCTTGAACACGATATCCTGCGACAGCAGGCGATGCGTGCCGATGACGACGTCGACCGTTCCGGCCTTGAGCCCTTTCATCGTATCCGTCTGCTCCTTGCGGGAGCGGAAGCGGCTGAGCACCTGGACGTTGAACGGAAAGTCGGCGAACCGCTCCCGGAACGTCTCGTAATGCTGCTGGGCGAGAATCGTCGTCGGCACGAGCACGGCAACCTGCTTGCCTTCGATGGCGGCCTTGAAGGCGGCGCGGACCGCAACCTCGGTCTTGCCGTAGCCGACGTCGCCGCACAGCAGCCGGTCCATCGGCCGCTGCAGCTCCATGTCCTTCTTGATTTCGCGGATGGCGCGCAGCTGGTCGGGCGTCTCGTCGTACGGGAACATCGCCTCGAACTCGTTCTGGTAGGCCGTATCCTGCCCGAAGCCGAAGCCCTTGGCCTCCTGGCGCTGGGCGTACAGCTTGATGAGGTCGTCGGCGATATCCTTGACGGAGCTGCGGACCTTGTTCTTGACCCGCGTCCATTCGTTGCCGCCAAGCTTGTAGACCTTCGGCTCCTTCTCCTCGGATCCGACGTATTTCTGGATGAGGTCGATCTGGTCGATCGGCACGGAGAGCTTGTCGCCGCCGGCATACATGATATGCATGTAGTCCTTGTGGATGCCGCCGATCTCAAGCGTTCCGATGCCCATGTACTTGCCGATGCCATGGTTCTGATGGACGACATAATCGCCGACCTTGAGCTCCGTATAGCTCTTGATCCGCTCGGCATTGTCGATATTCTTGTCCACGCGGCGGGTCTTGCGCGATTTCTGCGAGAACAGCTCGCCCTCGGTAATGACGACCAGATGCGAGCCCGGAAGCTCGAAGCCGCTCTGCAAGCCGCCTTCCAGGATGACCGGCGGCTCGATGTCGTAATCGCCGAGCACCCGGCGCAGGCGCTCGATCCGCTCGCTGCCTCCGGCCAGCATGAGCACGCTCGCGCCGGCTTTTTTCCAGCGCTCCATCTCCGCCTTCAGCACATTCATCTGCCCATGGAAATTCTGCATGCTGCGGCACATGAAGTTCAGGATATTCTGCGGCTGCGTATGCGGAATCTGGCGCAGGAACAAAGAAAGGAAGAGAGCCGGGAACTTGCGGTTGTGCAGCACCTCGTCCGCCTCGCGGGCCAGCTGGATGCCCGGCAGCGACTTGCCGTTCGAGAGCAGATGAGCCTGCCACTCCGCCTCGTCGCGCTCCAGCTGGCGGCCCGTCTCGATCAGCCGCGTCGGCTCGTCGAGCACGAGCAGCGTATCCTCCGGCATATAGTCGAACAGCGTCTGGCGCTCGGGATAGAGCAAGGCGATGTATTTATAAAGTTCGGGAAAATGGATGTGCTGGCGCAGCCGCTCCAGCTCCGCTCCGATCTCCGTGCGCAGCCGCTCCTTCGCGGTGCGGTCGGTCATGCGCTCCAGCTGCCTCTCGAGCAGCTCCGCGCCATGCTGCGCGGCCGCGCCGAAGCGCCGTTCGTCCGCGATCAGCTCTTGGCACGGGGGCACGGTATACGCGTTCATCTTGTCGATGGAGCGCTGCCCTTCCGGATCGAACGAACGGATGGAGTCGATCTCGTCGTCGAACCATTCCATCCGCACGGCGACCGGCGAGGTCAGCGGGTAGAAGTCCGCTATGCCGCCGCGGACGCTCATCTCCCCCCGGTTCTCCACGCGGTCCACGCGGACATAGCCCAAGCTGTTCATGCGCTGAAGGAACTGCTCCAGCGGGAGCGTATCCCCGACCTTGATCTCGATCTGCGCTTCCGCCATCACGCCCTTGAGCGGCAGATAGCGGCGGACGCCGGAGAAGGGCACGACAACGATCCCGCGGAATCCCCTGGACAGCCGGATGAGCACATCCATCCGCTGGGCCAGCATCTCGGGACTCGAGACGGCGGCTTCGGCGGCGACCAGTTCGTTCGCGGGATACAGCAGGACTTCATCGTCCTTGCAGAGCTCCTGCAGGTCCTCGGCGATTTTCTGCGCCGAGAACATATTGTGGGTCACGACCAGGATCGGCTGATCGAATTCGCGGCGCAGAGCCGCCATCAGCACCTGGCGGGAGGAGCCTGCCAAGCCTGAAATCAGCTGCTCCCTCATCCCTTTGCGGAACCCGGAGACGACCGATTGGAAGTCCCGGTCCGCGGCAAAAGCCTCAAGTAACGCTTTCAATGGCTGCGGCACCCCTTTTCATATGAAAACCGTGCGCTGCGCAGGCATAGAGCATCTGTCCCGAGGGACAGCAACAAGGCCCCCTACCGCTCGGGGCCAAAGAAGTCTCCGCCTTGAACACGCAAAGAAGCCTCAGCTTCAGGCCAAGGCTCTTGCTATACGCGAAGCGCGAAAATCTGCTTTGTCGTTCGTTCTACTGCAGCGGGCTTGATACCAGCAGCAGTTCCGGATTCCGGGCGACGGCCTCGCTGCAATACTCGCAGACAATTTTTACCACCATATCGCCATCCGGGTTATACGCTATTATATCGCTGCGTTCTTCGAGGGTCAAGAAATGCAGGCCGAGCCTGTTCTCCGTAATTCCTTGCACGCTCGAGATCGAGCCGAGCGGCGTCCGGCAGTGCCGGCATTCATAATGGATTGCCATGTGGGTCCTCCTGTCCAACATATCGTTGGCTACAGTATGCCCACTTTCTGGCTTTCCAACTCCTGTCCGGCTGGCGGCAGCGGCCTTTCCGTCCTATGCCGCTCTATCGGGCGGTCCCGCGGGCATCAGGGCAGCCCCCGGCTCAGGCGTTGAACTTGCCCATCGTATCGTCGAACGGATGATCCAGCGCATGCTCCGCTGCATCGCATGCCTTGCCGATCATCGCCTGCACGGCATCCCGGTCGGCCTTCGGGAAGTTCGAGAGGACGTAATCGGCGATGATCATGCCGTTCGTCGGACGCGACACCCCCATGCGGATCCGGTTGAAATTCTGTGTCCCCATATGCTGGATGATGGACTTGATGCCGTTGTGCCCGCCCGGTCCTCCCTGATAGCGCAGGCGAATCTTGCCCGTCTCCGTATCCATGTCGTCATAGACGACGATGAGATCTTCCAGCTTGGCTCCAAAATAATCCATATAGGCCCGCATCGACTCGCCGGACAGGTTCATGTATGTCATCGGCTTGATCAGGACGACCTTCTCCGCCCCGACGCGTCCTTCGCCGATCAGCGCCCTGCATTTGCTCGTATTGACCTTGATATCCCATTTTTCCGCCAGTGCATCCACCACTTTGAAGCCGATATTATGCCGGGTATCCTCATACTGGCTGCCTGGATTCCCCAAGCCGACGATCCATTTCATCTGCTGCCGCACCTTCCTTGTCCTGCCGCTCCTCACGGAGCGCTTCTATCCTGTCACTGTACCATAAAGACCGCTGCCCCGGCTACGAGCAGGCGGGCGCAGGGGGCAGCCTTCCCTGCAGCCATCCTGTAAACGAAAAAAGCGCGCCCGCTGGGGCGCGCCATGGCTGCGGCAGGACTATTCCTCGTCCACCGCGTTGGCATCTTCGGAACGGGCAGCCGCCTTTTCGTCTTCCTTGGCCGCTTCGTCGGCTTCCTCCTCGGAAACTTCCTTCTGCGGAGCGAGGACGGCCACGACGACCTGCTCGGCATCCGACAGCACGGTTACGTTGCCGGGCAGCTTCAGATCGCCGACAAGCAGGTTCTCGCCGACCCCGAGGGAAGAGATATCGGCCTCGATGGATTCCGGGATGTCATTCGGAAGGCACTGAATCTCCAGCTCATGCAAGGACACGGACAGGACGCCGCCTTCGCGGACGCCGGCGGAATCTCCCGCGAGGTCGATGCGCACGGCCGTCTTGATCTCTTCATTCATATTGATTTGATGCAGGTCGATATGGACCACCTTGCGGGAAAGCGCGTCGCGCTGAACGTCGGTGATCATGACCGGCTGCTTGCCCGCATCCGGGATCGACAGCTCGATGATCGCGTTCGGATGGGAACGGAGCAGATGCATGATTTCCTTTTCATCCAGGGAAATAACCGATGAAGATTCCAATTTCTTGCCATATACAACCGCAGGCACCTTTCCCTCCTTGCGGAGCTGGCGCAGGCTTCCTTTGGAAGCGTTCGTGCGGGTCTGTGCTTGCATCGTAATTGCCATAATCGATCTTCCTCCTCTATAGGTCATACACCTGTGGACATATTGTCCGACTTTCCCTAACTATACCCATCCGGACGCTCGTTTAAACACTTGGCGGGCTTGCGGCGTATCTCCGGCCGCTTGCTTTTGGACGGCTTCTCATTTCCACGAGACAGCAAAAACCCCCTGATCCGCAATAGAGGATCAGGGGGATGGCAAAGGCTATTCCGTTTTGCCGCGTTCCTTTTTCGCCTTGGCTCTCGAGCGGATCTTGTCCGCGTAACCCGGCTTGTTCACCTGGCGCTCTCGGGCGATGGCCAGATCGCCTCCCGGCACGTCGTGCGTGACGGTGGAGCCGGCTACGACATAAGCTCCATCCCCGATATGGACCGGAGCGATGAGATTCACGTTGCTGCCGATGAAGGCGTCGTCGCCGATGACCGTCTTCGATTTGTTGAAGCCGTCATAGTTGACCGTGATGGCGCCGCAGCCGATATTGACCCCGCGGCCCACTTCCGCATCGCCCACGTAGCTCAGATGGGATACTTTGCTGTCATCTCCCAGCACGGCGTTCTTCAGCTCCACGAAGTCGCCGATCTTGCAATCCTTGCCGAGCTTGGAGCCCGGCCGCAGATTGGCGTAAGGGCCGATCGAGCTGCCGGCGCCCGCTTCGGACTGATCGATCGTGGAATAGCGGACAGTCACGCCGTCTCCGATGACGGAGTCCGCGATATCCGCCGACGGGCCGATGATGCAGTCCTCTCCGATGACTGTGGAGCCCCGCAGAACGGTGCCGGGGTAGAGAACCGTATCGGCTCCGATCTTCACGTCCGCTTCGATATAGGCGCTCCCCGTATCGATGACCGTGACGCCGTTCACTTGATGGCGGCGCACGATGCGCTGGCGCATGAGGCTTTCCGCCTCACCGAGCGCAACGCGGTCGTTGATGCCGATCGCCTCGGCCAGATCGCTCGTGCAGTAGGCCTGTACCGTCTCGCCTTCCGAGACGAAAATGCCGATGACATCGGTCAGGTAGTATTCTCCCTGGGCGTTGTCATTGGTGACGCGGGAGAGCGCATCGAACAGCTTGCGGTTGTCGAAGCAGTACGTGCCCGTGTTGATCTCGCGGACAGCGGCTTCGGCAGGGGAGCAGTCCTTCTGCTCCACGATGCGCTCGACCGCGCCTTCGGCGCCGCGGATGACACGGCCGTAGCCGGCCGGATTGGGGAATTCGGCCGTCAGCACCGTGGCCGCCGCGCCGCTTGTCCGATGAAGCTCGATCATCGCATTCACCGTCTCGACCGTCACGAGCGGCGTATCCCCGCAGACGACGAGCGTAATGCCCTCCTCTTGCCCGAGCAGCTCCTTGGCTTGAACGACCGCATGGCCGGTGCCGAGCTGCTGCTCCTGCAGCACGAATTCGGCGCGATCTCCCAAATAGGACTGCACCGCTGCGGCTCCGTGGCCGACGACAACGACGGTTCTGGAGCAGGACGCCTGCTCGACCGTATCCACGACATGTCCCACCATCGGCTTGCCGCATACGGGATGCAGCACCTTGTACAGCTTGGATTTCATCCGCTTGCCTTGTCCTGCCGCAAGCACGACCGCCATCACATTCACCGCTTGATTCCCTCCTGTGTTCCCCATTATGTACACTGACTATATCCCATCATAGGGCAAAAAGAAAGGGAGCCCGAGGGGCCCCCCATCCATGCATTTGTCCGAAAGGCCCCTATTGATTCAGGCACCTTCTTCGATTGCAACTTCTTCTTCCGTTGCTGCGCGCTCGTACTCGGCGAGTACGGCAGCTTGAATCTTCTCCCGAGTGGTGGAAGAGATCGGGTGGGCAATATCCCGGAATTCCCCATCCGGCGTACGCTTGCTTGGCATTGCGACGAACATTCCATTGTTGCCGTCAATGACGCGAATATCATGAACGACAAATTCATTATCAATGGTGATGGAAGCAATGGCCTTCATACGCCCTTCGGAATTAACGCGGCGGAGTCTGACATCGGTAATCTGCACTTGTGTTCACCACCTTTGCCTATCGAAGACTTGGTGTATAATTCCACATTTCCATGCAGATTCCTTCTTAATTCTGGGAATTGAAACCCGTTTTAAAAAATAAATTTTGGAAAAAAATATAATTCGTTACGATTCGACAGGGATCGTAGCGATCAGTTCGATTTCGACAAAAACATCCTTCGGAAGACGTGCGACTTCAACGGCCGAACGGGCCGGCTTATGCTCTCCGAAGTAGGAAGCGTAGATCTCGTTGACCGCCGCGAACTGGTTCATGTCCTTCAGGAAGACGGTCGCCTTGACCACATTGCCGAGAGACGAGCCGCCTGCTGCAAGCACGGCTTGCAGATTGCGGAATACCTGATGGGTCTGTTCCTGGATGCCGCCTTCGATCAGCGATCCGTCCTCAAGCAGCGGAATCTGGCCCGATGTGAACAGAAGGCTGCCGAACCGGACCGCGTGGGAGTAGGGGCCGATTGCGGCAGGAGCGCCGGCGGCTGTAATCGGTTGGACATTCATGGATAGGAAGCCTCCTAGGAAGTGAAATAGTTGCCGGGAACGACGGTCGTCTGCTTCGTCTTCATGTCCACGGCCGTAAGCTTGGCCAGCGACACGTAATCCTCGAGAAGCCGCTCCTCGGTCCCGACCTCTCCGGATTCGACGAACACGCCGACGCCGGCTACGGTCGCGTTGAATTCATGCAGCAGGTCCATCATGCCCTGCACGGTGCCTCCCGCCTTCATGAAGTCGTCGATGATCAGGACGCGGGACTGCTCCTTGAGCGCGCGGCGGGCCAGCGACATCGTCTGGATCCGCTTGTTGGAGCCGGATACGTAGTTGATGCTGACGGCAGAGCCCTCCGTCACCTTGTTGTCGCGTCTGACGATGACGACGGGAAGATTGAGGCAGCTGGCGGTAGCGTAAGCGAGCGGAATCCCCTTGGTCTCTACCGTCATGACGACATCGATGCGGCGGTCCGCGAAAGCGGTCGCAAAAATACGGCCGACATCGGCGAGCAGTCCGGGCTGCCCGAGCATGTCCGTCATGTACAGATAGCCGCCTGGCAGCACACGCTCGGGAAGCTCAAGCTCGCGGCATACGCCCTGGATGATCTCCATCGCCGGCTCCTGCGGCATTCGAGGGATGTAGCGCACTCCGCCCGCTGCTCCAGCCAGCGTCTGCAGCTGGCCGATGCCTTCCTCTTCGAATACTTCCTTGATGATAGCCAGATCCTCGCTGATGGAGGATTTGGCCGATTGATATCGATCAGCAAAAGCTGTAAGAGATATTAACGTATGGGGGCGGGATAATAGATATTGGGTCATCTCGACCAGTCTTGCGCTTCGCTTTAATTTCTTCATTGGGAATCCCCCTGGCTAAATCCGAATATTATAAAGACAATATACCATCTTTATACGGATTCAATCAAGGTTGATGTCCATTCTATGTCAGCATTCTTACCACATAGACTTCCTTGCAGAATCCTCGGAGTCCATTGTAGATTCTGGCGAGCTTGGATTCCTTGGTTACGAGACCGAATACCGTCGGGCCGCTGCCCGACATCAGCACGCCGTCGGCTCCGAGGCGCTGCATGCTTTCCTTGAGCTGCGCGACTTCCGGGTACAGGGACAAGGTGACGTCCTCCAGCACATTGCCCATCTCCTCGCAGACTCTCTGGAACGATCCCGTGGAGATCGCCTCCATCATGCCGCCGAGCGAAGGATGGCTCGGCACGCTGTCGGCACGAAAACGTCCATATACGTCGGCGGTCGACACATTGATCGGAGGCTTCGCCAGCACGACCCAGCAGGAAGGCGGGTTGTCGATGCGCTGCAGGATTTCTCCGCGTCCCGTGGCGAGGGCCGTTCCTCCCGTGACGCAGAACGGCACGTCGGAGCCGAGCTCCGCTCCGAGCTTGCACAGCTCCTCGTCCGGAATGCCGAGCTTCCACAAGCGGTTCAGTCCGCGGAGCGCCGCGGCGGCATCGCTGCTTCCGCCTGCGAGTCCGGCTGCCACCGGAATCTTCTTGTCCAGATGGATATAGACGCCTTTGCGCACATCGTAGCGCTCCTTGATGAGACGCGCGGCCTGGAAGGCCAGATTCTTCTCGTCCAGAGGGATGTAGCCCGCCTGGCTGGAAATGATGATCGTGTCTCTCTGAAGCTCTTCCATTTCCAGGCGATCCGACAGGTCTACCATGGTCATGATCATTTCAACCTCGTGATAGCCGTCCGCGCGCTTGCGCAGCACGTCCAGCAGCAGGTTGATTTTGGCCGGGGCCTTCTCGTAGATTTTCATATGTCGTCACCCGTTCGTTAGATAAACTGGATTTATTATACCATCCGAACGGATAAAAGCGAAAGCGGCCCCATGCGCGGGAAACCGCGCCGGAAGCCGCTTGTTATGCTCTAGCTCTGGTTCTGGCGCGCTGCGGCCTGCTCGGCCATCTGAATGGCGCGCTTGACCATATTCCCCGCGTCCTTGGCTTTGATGCCGCCCCATCCTTCTTCCTGGACCGTGTCGTAAAAGCCAAGATCCTTGGCGAGCTCCACCTTCAGCTGTTCGGACATTATGCTGCGTCTTCTGCGGCTCATGCGTAGCCTCCTTGCCCTGCGGCTGTATTGGGCCGTCCATCGGCGACAGCCCTTCCTGTAGTATGAGAGCGGACTCCCGCTTCTATGCGGTCCCCGAAAGCAAGCATAAAAAAAGCACGACAGCCGGCAGCGGTCGCGCGAAGTTCCCCGGTTAAGCATATATGGGACGTTCAGTGAACGGGATTGATCCGTACTTGGCCTTCGTCGTTGCAGACGGTGACCTCGACGGAATCCGTCAGAATGTCCGCGTAACTATAGGACACACGCTTGAAAGCATGCTGATCCTGATCCAGCTTGACAATGAAAACAGATGGGTAGGTTTCTTCCAAAACACCGGAACGTTCAACCGTCTTGCGCCGGCCTCCGTTAGCCCGCAGCATGATCTTGGCTCCAACATGCGCTTCCATGCTGCGCTTGATCTCAGACAAAGCATTTCTAGCCATTGGCAACTACCACCTCTTTCCTTGTCCATTATAGCCCAAGGGAGGAGGCGTTGTCAAATAAACGAAAATTATATCATCGGTCTAACTTTAGTGTCAATGAAAATTTTTCGACTTCGTTTTCAAGATGAATAAGGATTTACAGCTTACGCATAATAAGGGTTTGGCTTCACATTCGTAACCGTCTGCGGCTTCGGAAGACCGACCCTGTAACGTCCCATCGTCTCGATTCCGCCCACTCCGTCGATGCCCGAAATCGTGCCGTGAATGACATCCGGCAGGTTGATCGGCTCCCGGATCGACGTGTAGCTTGCCTTGATGGCGATATAGACCGGATCGAGCGCATGGATAAGGATGCGTCCCGGCGAGCTGGCGAAATTGGCTCCGGACTGAAGCAGCGCCTCATAATGGGACTGACATGCCCCTGCGACCACGATCAGATTGTCGCGGTTCTTGTCGTACTCCCGGGCCACATGGACCGCGTTGACGAAGTTCTGGGAGTTCTTATAACTGCCTATGCTGTAGAGATCGCCTGTAGGGCGGTTCTTTAGCAGGCCGTCATGGCCGGTAATGACGACGACATCCGGCTTCACCTGCGGCAGCAGATGGTACAGCAGATCCGCCATCTGAGCTTCGCCGACATGAAGGCCTTGAGCCGGCACCTTCATCTGATTGTACAGCTGCATGCTTTTGCGCATATAGTTGGCGTCGCCGTCCAGATGCAGAACTTTGCCGGGCAGATCGAAATATGCCTGTGCGGAAGCATTGGAGTCTCCGGGACGGAAGTCCATCTCGTGATGGACGGACTGATCGATCAGCTCTTGGCTCATTCGCTGATTGGACGCCTTCACCTTGCTTCGGACCGACTTCGTGACGCCCAGCTCCTCCGGATCGGCCACCTTCGTCAGGTCGCCGAGCGGCGCGTCGGCGAGCAGACGGTAATCCGCTCCCTTCAAAATGGCGGTATCCCCGCGGACAGCTTCGATGCGGAACAATACATCCCCGCCGTAGGAGCGCCGAACGACAAAATCCCCTTGATTCATTAGGCCCATCACCTCTGCCTTATGGTATGGGCATAGGCCGCCGGAGGTGACAACGGGTTTTCGGCGCTGCGGCGCTGGCGCTGGCTCCCGGCACAAAAAGCCCTCCATGAAAGGATCCGACCGGATCCTCATGAAGAGCTTCGCTTTGACGAAGCAGCGCTGCCGGGTTGTCAGCCCTTGAGGCCATGTGTTTCAAGCGCCGCCGTCAGAGAGGCGTATTCCTGCAGCGACAGCGTCTCGCCCCGCCGCACGGGATCGATACCCGTCGATTCGAGGATGCGGGTAAGCTCCTCCCGCTTGTCCTTGCCGAGCCAGGAGGACAGATTGTTGTGGATCGTCTTGCGGCGCTGCGCGAAGCAGGCCTGAACCGTGCGAAAGAAGAAATCCTCGTCCGCCACGTCGACGGCAGGCTTGTCCCGCATCGCCAGCTTGATGACGGCCGAGTCGACGTTCGGCTGCGGAATGAACACCGTATGAGGCACGATGCAGACAAGCTCCGGCACCGCGTAATACTGGACGGCCACGCTGAGGCTGCCATAGGCCTTCGTGCCGGGCTTGGCCGCCATCCGCTCGGCGACTTCCTTCTGGATCATGACGACGATGTTCTCCAGCGGCAGCCGCTCCTCCAGAAGCTTCATCAGGATCGGAGTCGTCACGTAATAAGGCAGATTGGCCACGACGCTGACGCCGCTCACCTCGCCGAACTGCTCCTTGAACAGCGCCTGCAGGTCGATCTCCAGCACGTCGCCGTGAACGATACGCACATTCTCGTCGGCTTCCAGCACCTCCTGAAGAATCGGGATGAGCCGCCGGTCGATCTCGACCGCTGCCACCTTGCCCGCTTCCCTGGCGAGCTGCTGGGTCAAGGCACCGATGCCGGGACCGATCTCCAGCGCCCCTTTGGTTGCGTCCAGTCCGGCCGCGGCTACGATCTTGTTCAGAATATTGGGGTCGATCAGGAAGTTCTGCCCCAGGCTCTTCTTGAAGGAGAAACCATGCCTCTCGATGATTTCCTTCGTTCTTCTAGGTGTCGCTACGTCCATGGGCGATCTCCTCCTCCATCTGCCGCAAGGCTTGTCCGAATTCTTCCTTCGTGATCTGAAAGCTGGCGCAGCGCTTCAGGAACTGCTTGCCGTTGCAATAGCCGATGCCCAGCCGGTTGCCCATGAGCAGTCGACGCCGGGCCGCATCTCCATGCACCAGCAGACCGGCTTCCAGCAGATCGCTGTTCGAGATTTCCGCCTTCTCCGGATCTCCCTCCGTCCGAACGGACGCCAACGCTCTTCTGACCGCTTCGGGGGAAGCGTTCTCCACGCCGATGTCGCCTTTGCGCAAGGCGTCCTCCTGCGGCAGAAAGGCATGCTTGCAGCCGGGCACCCGCTGCGAGACGATTTTGCGTATTCTCTCTCCTGCGTGGTCGGGGTCGGTGAAGATGATGACTCCCCGACGCTGCATGGCGAGCTCGATCCGGCGCAGCACTTCCTCGCCGATCGCCGAGCCGTTCGTTTCGATCGTGTCGGCTTCCACGGCGCGCCGAATCGCTGCCGTGTCGTCCTTGCCCTCCACGACGATAATTTCTTTGATCAAGGCCTTGTCTCCTTTAATTCAATACGCGTTTGAGGGGGTATAAAAAGAAAAAGAGGCTCGGGCCTCTTGAATGCCGGCCAGCCGAGATCCGGACTGCGGCCGGAAAAGGACGGCAGTCGTCCTAGCATGAGCCAAAAAAGCCCTCTCTAATCTCCTCATAGCCGGTAAACGTCCAAAACGGGACCGCCTCGTAAAGGCGGACCCGTATCGCTTGAATCAGCTCAGCTTCGGCTTGGTTGGTCCCAGCACGTATACGGTGTATCCGCGCTTCTTGCCGAACTGCTTCACGTAAGATTCACTCTCGTAGAACACGTCGATCTTCTTGCCGTTGATCGCGCTCCCCGTATCTTCTGCACGACGGAAGCCGATTCCTTCTATATATACCCACCATCCCATCGGGATGACATCCGGGTCGACTGCAATGGTGCGGCCTTCCGATACTTTTGCTCCGGAAGCGGTGATGCCGTAGCCGGCATCGCCTTTGGATTTGCCTGTCGAGGCAAAACCGGCGGTATAAGCCGTCAGGGTGACGTTGTTCAGCACTTTCTTGGCTTTGAGCGAGAGGCCTGATTTGGTGACGGATTGCGATGCCGAAGACGCTGCGCTGAGAGCGACAGCTTTAGGCTTCGGCTTTTCCTTGGTGCCGACCGCAACGATCTTGTTGACGGCGGGCTGTTCCATCGATTTGGCGAGCAGCGTCATGGATACCATCTTACCATCCTGGTATACCTTTTCGAAGGTTTTGACCAATTGGCCGTTCTGGCCGGCCTTCACCATTTTTAGCTGCCCCTTTTCCAAGGTAGCATCCTCTTTGCGGATGACGGTGAAAGGAATGTCGTGCTTTGTCGTGGTCGTATGCTTGTCGATTCGCAGCACCCGAATCGTCATGTTCGGTTTCAGCTGCGAGGAGGTGTCAGGGAGAATTTTGTCTTGCTCGCGAATCGGAATATTGGACTCTCCGATCGCGGCCTTCACGGTTTTTTCGGTCGTGTACACCGTCGTAGTCTTTCCGTCAGCCATAATCGTCACCGGCACAGCCTGATCGACAATGATCCGGTCCCCATCCTTGAGCGCCGCGCTCAGCGGAACTGAAATCTGGTCGTGCGGTCCGACAGTTATAGCTTGTTCATCCAGTAGGTGCTGCAGGACATCCTGCTTCGTGCTCAGGATCGTTTCCTGTCCGTTCAACACTACGGAGACGTTCTTCTCAGACGTTCCGTGCAACAACACCAAAAACATGAAAGTCATCGCGATTGAGATAATTAAGCTCAGTAGGATCAAACGCAGGTTTTCATGCTTCCATCGCCATTGGAAAGACTTGCTGGATGATCGTTGTACATGGGTGTCCTTTAAGGGAATTGCGCCCACTTCTTCGGTCCTCCTTACATAGCCCCGCCGCCTCGTGTTACGCATGACTATTTAAGACGCGACTATTAGGTTTTGTACGTGCCGAGCAGCACGCCTATCAACCTCTTGCTTCACCTCCACGGTTAACCCTATGTCGACGGTTTACGCAATATTCAAACAAAAAGAAGCCGTCGACAGAGGATCTGTATCGTGGCTTCCCGGGTTGGTCACGCTGAACACATGGAAAGTGGAGCACGAGGTTGATCTCTCTTATATGCGCTTACGAGGTTAGCTGACGGGTTCGGACAAGAGAGCTGCCCTATTCGCCTACTCGGCCTGCTCAAGGCCTTTTGGCGAAATTCACCCCTGGAAAAGGTCAGTTCGTCCATCCAGTCCGCTCCGGAAAATCATGTCATCCGGGACTGCATGGAATCGCTGCTTGGTTCCCCCGCTCTCCCTTGTGGGGAGATTAAGCGAATGATTAAAAAACTGCATCACTCAAAGCTCTGAGTTGAATCATACAGTTTCGGTCAACCGATTGTAAAGAAGAGATAAAAGACTCTTTCAGCCAAATTAGAGGAAAATCCGGCCGTTTTGGGCGGTTTGACAGAGCAGAAATATAATTTTTCTCAGCCAAGCACCTTTTTACAAGCTTTTTCGCCCGATTTTAAGAAAGCTGGAAACATTTTCTTGCATTTGCGGATGTGATGGAAACGATCTCATTCACATTTTTACCTTTTATTTCCGCCGCTGTCTCGGCAACCAATGCCACGAATGCGGACTCATTCCGCTTCCCTCGATGAGGATGAGGAGCCAGATAGGGGGAGTCCGTTTCGATCAGCAGACGGTCCAGGGGAACCTGCGCAAGAACCTCTTTCGGCACCCTGGCATTCTTGAAGGTCACCGGCCCGCCGAACGAAATATAGAAGTTCATGTCCAGACATTGCTTGGCGGTTTCCCAACTGCCGGAGAAGCAGTGCATGATGCCTCCGACCTCAGCCGCCTTCTCTTCCCGAAGGATGCGGACGACATCCTCATGGGCATCGCGATTATGAATGACGATCGGCTTGCCCGTACGCTTCGCGATGCGGATCTGTTCGCGGAATACCTGCTGCTGGACATCCTTTGGAGCGGTGTCCCAATAATAGTCCAATCCGATTTCCCCGATAGCGACGACCTTCGGATGCGCCATCAGCGCCTCCACCCGTTCGAGGTCCCCTTCCCTCACATCGGCGCTGTCCGTCGGGTGCCACCCGACAATGGCGTAGATGAACGGATATTTTTCGGCAAGTTCCAGCGT
This sequence comes from Paenibacillus sp. RUD330, assembly GCF_002243345.2. Lineage (NCBI taxonomy): Bacteria > Bacillati > Bacillota > Bacilli > Caryophanales > Paenibacillaceae > Paenibacillus > Paenibacillus sp. RUD330. The sequence goes on along the minus strand of NZ_CP022655.2, from coordinate 27,755 downwards.
CGTCGGAATCGTCTCGCGGTTGAATCCGACATTGAACATCAGCTCTACCCCCGCGTCGCGGGCGCGCTGGATCACTTCCTCGCGGTCATTGTCGAATTTGGGGGCGTCCAGATGCGTGTGCGTGTCAATCAATCCTGCCATGTTTCGACTCCTTTCGAATTGCGGCCTACAGGCCAAGTCTTTCCCGAATTTCCGGCTCCATGCGATAGCTGAGCAGCGAAGCCGCTTCGGCATCGTAGAAGAGCCGGTATTGGCCGCGGTGCATGCCCGTTATCGACCTCACGACATCGGATTGCGCCGATATTTCCGTCAGCTGCATGGAGCTGTCAAGAAGCAGGATCGGAGGCTTGCCCCGGTTTCCTTCCTCCTGCTTGTCCATTCCCGAACGATACACATGATAGGGAAGATCGTAAGGAAAATCAATTTCCAGCTCGTAATCGCGGTTCATTCCAGCGGCGGCCAGCCGTTCGCAGAACAGCTGGGCGTCTGATTCATGTTCGCGGTCGAAGGTTATATACTTGTACAATTTGCGATTAAGGAATCGGGTGCATAAGGATGCCAGCAGCTTATCCTCCTCTTCGGTCCAAGCGGCAAAAGCCGTTTGGACAAGCGATTCGTCCAGCTTCAAATAAGAAGCCACATCCAGGTCCTGGCTGAACAGCCGCTTGATCGGCTCGGGAATCCAGGAGAAGGCATAGCCCGAACGGCATAATTCCTGGGCCCTCAGAAGAATTTTCCTCAGAACAATCTCCGAGCTGCGAGTAACCGGATGGAAATACACCTGCCAATACATCTGATATCGGCTCATCAGATAATCCTCGACCGCATGCATGCCGCTGTCCTTGACGACAATCCTGCCTTGGTGGGGGCGAAGCACGCGAAGAATCCGGTCCAGATCGAACGTACCGTAATTGACTCCGGTAAAGTAGGCATCCCGCAGCAGGTAATCCATGCGGTCCGCATCCATTTGGCTCGACACCAAATTAATGACGATCGGCTTCTCGTAGGTTTTCCGGATTACGGAGGCTACTTTGCCCGGAAATCCGGGCTCGACGGAACGCAGGAGCCGGTTCACTTCCGTATCTCCTTCTATAATAGAGCAGCTCCATTCCTCATGGTCGAATTCCATGATTTCTTCAATGGAATGGGAGAACGGCCCATGCCCGAGATCATGAAGCAAAGCCGCGCATAGGCTAAGAAGCTTCTCTTCCCTGGGCCAGTCGGGGTACTCGCTGCGTTCGAACTGCGAGATGATGCGCCGTGTCAGCTCATAGACGCCGAGCGAATGGCTGAAACGGCTGTGCTCCGCGCCATGGAAGGTGAGGAATGTGGTGCCAAGCTGGCGGATTCTTCTCAGCCTCTGAAATTCCGGCGTATCGATCAGGTCCCAAATCAGCTGATCCTGAACGTAAATATATTTGTGGACCGGATCCTTGAACACCTTTTCCTCTTCCAGCTTTGTCATCGTCATCCACCTTTCGTTCAAACTTTCGACAAAATAAACATGTTGTTTGTCGAATAGTGTCGTAATAAGATTTCCAATTTTTCTAGTCTTGTAGTAAGATAACTAGAGATTTAATCCCTTTCCTGTTCTAAAACCTTGAATTTATGTGCTAAAACCAGACTTTTTGATGGTTGACTGATTTGGGAATGGTTGGTATTATTAAAATCATAAAAAGTAGTTTTATGTCGAACGTTGACGAAATAAATCAAGAGAGGCTGGTCGCCCATTATGATGAAATCCACCGGTATTGTTCGGAAAGTTGACGAGCTTGGCCGCGTTGTTATTCCAATCGAGCTGCGCCGTACGCTTGGAATCGGCGAGAAAGACGCTCTGGAAATTTATGTAGACGGAGAACGCATCATGCTCAAGAAATACGAGCCGGCATGCATCTTCTGCGGCAACGCAGAGAACGTCGCCTACTTCAAAGGCAAAATCGTCTGCAATTCCTGTCTTTCCGAAATGCCTACCCCTGTGACAAAATAAGCATAATCAGTTATACTTAACTTTAGCAACTTTAACCAAGGTATTTCTAACCTTTTTATACTCCTACCTTGCCTTCCTGAGCTGGCGACAGCCCGGGAAGGTCCTTTTTTATTCCGGGCCGGCCTCTGTGCTTCCTCAGCCTTCCGCTTCATCTAAAGTTCGCTTTTTGCGATTCACTGTCACGAGGCTGGCCGACAAGCCGGCTTATTTGCGCATGAGCTCGTTGTACACATCCCGTTTCTGAAGCCCACGGTCCGCGGCGGTTTTCCGAATGGCTTCCTTTCTCGGCTCCCCTTGCTCTTCGTACTTGGATGCATGCTCTTCCAGGCTGAGTCCTTCCCACCAAGGCGGGCCTTGCTCCGCCGCTTGATCTTCATCCGCTCCCTCGACAACAAGACAGTATTCCCCGAGCGGCTCGTTCTCCTCCAACCATTGTTCGCATTCCGAGACGGTTCCCCGAACGGCTTCTTCATGCTTTTTGGTCAGCTCGCGAATCATCGCCATCCTTCTGTCGCCGAGCACGGCCCGAATTGCCGGCAGCGTTTTCGCCACCCGGTGGGGCGATTCATAGAACAGCAGCGTGCTGTCCAGCCGCTTCAGCCCGAGCAGCCAGTTTTCCAGCGATTTCTTGTCCCGGGGAGGAAAGCCGGCAAACATGAAGCGTTCGGTGGGCAGCCCCGAGATGATGAGCGCGGCAAGCGCAGCATTGGCTCCCGGCACGGGTACGACGGGAATGCCCCGTTCCACGGCATCCTTCACCAGATCGGCTCCGGGATCGGATATGGCGGGCATCCCGGCGTCGCTCACGAGCGCGATGCTGCTTCCTTCCTCCAGAAGCCGGATAAGCTCAGGGCCGCTGGCTGCTTTGTTATGCTCATGATAGCTGACGAGGCGTCCGTCGATCTCGAAGCGGCTGAGCAGCTTGCGGGTCTGCCTCGTATCCTCCGCAGCAATCAGGGAGACTTCCTTCAGGATGCGGATGGCCCGCATCGTGATATCCTCCAGGTTGCCGATCGGCGTTGCGACCAGATATAGCGTGCCGCAGCTATGCTCCTCAAAGCTCTTTTGCCTGTTCATCCGCAGAGCCTCCTTTAGATCCATAGTAAATTTCCATGATTTCCTGACTGTATCGCTCCTTGTCCGCGTACACGATCAGCGGGGACAGCAGCCTCAGCGAAGGCTTGGCATCACGAACGGCTTCAATCAGCACCATATTCGCTTCGGAGCCGGCATGGGGATGTACGAATCGAAGCCGCTTCGGCTCCAGCTTCCAGCGGGTCATCGACGCCAGGATTTCCACGAGACGCCCTGGCCGGTGCACCATCGATACTTTGCCGCCGGTACGGACGAGCCTTGCGCAATTCTCGACAATTTCCTCCAAAGTTCCATGCACTTCATGACGCGCGACCGCATAATGCTCATTGCCGTTCCGGTCTCCCGTCAAAGGAGGCATATAAGGGGGATTGACGGTCACCGCATCGTAGCTTCCCCAGCCGAGCTCTCTTGATTTCTCGCGCAGATCTCCTTCAACGATTCGAATCCGCGTTCCCATTCCGTTGATTTCCACGCTCCGGCGAGCCATATCGGCGAGGCGAGGCTGAATTTCCACAGCATCGATCGAAGCGCGGGTCCTCGTCGTCAGCAGCAGCGGGATGACCCCGTTGCCGGTGCATAGATCGACAATTCGTCCAGAGGGCGGAACTCCGGCAAAATGCGCGAGAAGCACCGCATCCATGGAGAAGCTGAACACTTCCCGGCTCTGGATGATGCGAAGCTCATGTGTAAGCAGATCGTCCAGCCTTTCGCTTGGCTGCAATTCCATATCCAAAATGCTTCCCTTCCCCTTTCCGGCCTCTCCCAAAGGGAGGAGCCCAAAAACCTCTACGACGACAAAGAGGACCCGCTCACGGGTCCCTTGGTCTGCATTATTTATTCAGGAACGACAGGCAGAACAGGCAGTCTCCTTCGGTACGGAGATGACCATAGTACACGTTGCAAATATGGAAGCCTTCATAATAAAGCCTTGCCAGATTATCGTGTCCTTCTCCAACCGCCTGCGGCAGTTCCTCGGTCAAAGCCCCCGAATCGGAAGCCGGCTGCCGCGCAGGAGCCGATGAACCGGAATGCACCGGCTGCATCGCCTTCTCCGTGTGAGGATTGGTTTCCTTCCTCAACACCTTGCGCAGCTGCCTGTTCTCGATCGAGAGCTGTTTGTTCGCCTCCACCAGCTGCTTGACGATTTGTTTGAGCTCGCCCAATTCCTTGTGAAAGCCGCCCATTCTAGTTTCAAGCTCATCCATATGAAGGAAAAGATCTTTATTCTCCAAGAACTCACACCCCAGAGCTTTCATGCATGACGTTCAGGTTCATATTCATTTTACAACTACATCGTCGATCGGCATTTCTTTTGGTCTTCCGCTGATCTCGAACAGCTGGACGTAGACGCTCTTGGAAGCCGCGTTGATGCCGGTAACCCGTCCTTCTCCGAAGGAGGTGACGACGGTCTTGCCGATGGCGGGCATTTCCTCCCGCACGCTTTCGTAGTTATCATGCTCAAATTTCAGGCAGCACATGAGCCTTCCGCATAATCCCGATATTTTTGTCGGGTTCAGCGACAAGCTTTGATCCTTGGCCATCTTGATGGATACGGGATCGAAATCGCCCAACCAGGAAGAGCAGCACAGGACGCGTCCGCAAGGGCCGATGCCTCCGAGCATCTTGGCTTCGTCTCGCACGCCGATCTGTCTAAGCTCGATCCGGGTACGGAATACGCTGGCCAAGTCCTTGACGAGCTCACGGAAGTCGATCCGGCCTTCTGCCGTGAAATAGAATATGATTTTATTGCGGTCAAACGTGAATTCGACATCCACCAGCTTCATCTTGAGCCCGTGCGCGCGGATCTTATCCAGGCAGACCGAGAACGCGTTCTGCGCGGCGCCTCGATTCTCCTCGACGACCTTGGCGTCCTGGTCGCTGGCGATGCGAATGACTTTTTTGAGAGGGAGAACTACATCCGATTCGTCTACCTGCTTCTGTCCGACTACGACTTTGCCGTATTCCACACCCCTGGCGGTTTCCACAATAACGTGATGGTCCGTGCCTACGGGATGCTCGACGGGATCAAAGTAATAGATCTTGCCCGCTTTTTTGAAGCGGACACCGACGACATTATACAAGGATTTAACCCTCCTGTAGACGTACCAGTAATTGCTCTATGGCGAGCTGGGGAGCCACATTGGCCTTGATCTTCCCCGCCGCCTCCATTGCATGCTCCATGCACGAAACCCAGTAAGCGGCCGGCTTCGTGTACGCATGCTGACTAATCCAATCCAACTGATCTATGAAAACCATCTGTTCAGACCTTCCAGCCTGATAATGAATCATGTCTCTGAACCATAACACCAATAAAGACAGTAGCAGCTGCGAGCTCGAACCCAGATCGGCCTTGATCAGCCTCTGCTGGACGGTCACCATGCCCGCAGTGAATCGGGAAGTGCTCTCCTTGCCTAATTGTATCACTACATTTCGGATTTCTGCAAACCCAATCTGTTCTATTACAGCACGGCATCCGTCCAGGCCGGAAGCCAAATGGACGGCTGCGCGGACATGCGGGGGAGGAAATCCTTCCTGCACGAGCTGCTCCAGCATCTCCTTGGGCGAATAGGGCAAAAAAGGGACCGGCTGCGTACGGGAAGCAATAGTGGGCAGCACGGCCCCGGCATGCGTCGCGAGCAGAATCGCCACTGTCGGCGAAACAGGCTCTTCCAGGAATTTCAGCAGGCTGTTGGAGGCGGGCGGAGTCATCGATTCCGCTTTCTCCATGATATACACCTTGCGCAGGGAGGGATCCGCCGTCCGGTAGGACATCTCCCGCTGCAAGTCGTCAATTTGTCCAAGCTTGATGGAATTGCCATCCGGCGAGATCCGGTGCAGATCAGGCTGGTTGCCATGCTCGAACTTGCGGCATTCCAGGCATTCTCCGCAGGCGTCGTCTCCGCCGGCCGTGCAGAACAGAGCCTGGGCGAAGGCCAGAGCCGTCTGCAGCCTGCCCGTGCCTCCCGGCCCATGGAACAGATAGGCATGCGATACCTTGCCGCTCTGTAGGGCATGCCGCAATATTTGCTTGGCCTTTTCCTGGCCGGGGATTTCCGCAAGTCTCATAGCTGTCCTTTCTCCGCTCTAAAATAACAGGTTGACCAGCAGGCCGCGGATGTCTCCGACCCGCTGCAGCAGCTCCATGCGCCCCTGCTCGCTGAGCAGAAGCTCATCGGCCATCGCGAGCAGGCTCTCGTCAATCTCGTCCAGCAGCTTATGCCGCTTGATCCGGCCGCGCCGGTCCATGCTGCGCACATCCTTGATTACGACGCCGCGCCGGACGGTCATCTCCAGGAACTGCTTGACCATCGCCTTGTAGGCTTTCAGCTCGCGCATCGTCATCGAGCGTGAGAGCCGCTCTCCCTGCTGCTGGATATCCTGCAGCTTCTGCTCCAGCTCTTCACGGCTTCGGCTCTGGTCCTGATAGCGCATCGCATCGGCGAATGATTTGGACTGCACCGGTTTGCCCGCCGCGCTGTCCCTTGCGCGATCCTGTCCCAGCGGACGCCAGCCCGGATCGATCTTCATCTTCGCACGCTCCTGTCAGGTAGATCTGAATTAGAAATGTTCAAAACGCTCCACCGGCATGACGAATACGGCGGCGCCGCCAACCTGAACCTCGACCGGGAACGGGATATACGAATCGGTCGTTCCGCCCATAGGCGACACCGGCGTCACGAGCTGGTCGCGGACCTTGCAGTTGGAACGGATGCAGTGCAGCACTTCATGCACTCGCTCATCCTCGATCCCGATCATGAACGTGGTGTTGCCCGCCTTCAGGAATCCTCCGGTGCTCGCCAGCTTGGTGGCACGGAATCCTTCGCGGACAAGGGCGTTCGACAGACGGTTGCTGTCCTTGTCTTGTACAACGGCAATGACTAGCTTCATCCTCATTCCTCCTATTTGTTTAGATATAAAATTGGACAAAACAGGCGTGAATTCCTGCTTGTCACATCGATAAAGCGGCCATCGCGTCGATTAATACCGATTCCGGAGATCGTTCCGCGTCGATGCGGACGATCCGCTGCGGGTGCAGCTCCAAAAGCTTCAGATATCCGGCGCGCACCCTGGCATGAAAGGACTCGCGTTCCAGATCGAGACGGTTGATTTCCCTGTCTCCCGCCTCGGCGATCCGCCTCAGGCCGATCTCGACCGGCAAATCCAGAAACAGCGTCATATCCGGCATCCAGCCTTCGATCGCGAACCGGTTGATCTCTTCAATGGCGCTCATTCCAAGGCCGCGCGCATACCCCTGGTAAGCGAGGCTGCTGTCGATGTAGCGGTCGCAGATGACGGTCTTCCCCGCCTCCAGCGCCGGAATGACCTTCTCTGTCAGATGCTGCCTTCTAGCGGCTGCATACAGGAGCGCTTCCGTCCGGCTGTCCATTCCGGTGTGCGTCCGGTCCAGAATGACTTCCCGGATCTTCTCGGCAATAGGGATGCCTCCGGGCTCCCTCGTCGTCAGGACTGCATATCCTTGCTTCTCCAAGCCGGCGGCAAGGGATTGGATCAGCGTCGTCTTGCCCGCGCCTTCCCCGCCTTCTATCGTAATAAACCTTCCTCGCTCCACTTGTAACATGCTCCCTGCTCGGTTTTTACCTATCATACCATGACCGGCGCCGCTTACCTATCGGAATGCTTTTAGAGCCGACTTTTCTCCAGCGTACGATGACAGCGGGGCGAATCGAATGCTGCCGCTCATTTCCGGACCTGAAAAAGGGAAAAGCAAGGCATTCACCCTTTCGTCCCCAACACCAAACAGACCGGCTCACTCCGAGGAAGGAAGACGCACTGCGATGCAGCCCCGGTCCTCTTCGCTCATTCCTTGGAATCTGGCTCCCGCCTCCAGCAGCTTCTGTATATGAGCCGCCGTTTCAGGCGTTATCCGCTCACCCTCGTAAACAAGCGGAATTCCCGGCGGGTACGGAACGATCCTCTCTGCGGCAAGCCGCCCTGCCGAATCCTTGACCATCACCTTTTCTTCTCGCTCCGGGTTCCTCTTGCTGCGCTTGAGCAGCACCGGCAGCGAGACAACCTCCGCGCGGCTTGTTTCCGGTTGCAGCAGCGGAGAGAACGCGCGCCTGCTGTCGGCCGGATCGGCCAATCCATGGACGGAGGCAATTTCCTCGAGAGCGGCAAGAAGCGCATCGGCATCTTTTTCCTCGCTCCTGGCTCCAACGACAAGAACGATATAACGGGCATCCGCCATCTCCGGCCAGCAGCCGCGCATCTCGAGCTCCTTCTGCAGCCTGAATCCGCTTAGACAGCCGCTGGCGTCCTCTAAGACGATTCGGAGAGGATCCAGCCGATGCTCCTCCCCTAGCAGCTCCAGCAACCGGAAGGGATGGCGCGCATGTTGATCCGATGCCCAATCCCGGATTCGCTTCGCGGTCTGCAATCCAGGTTCAAACCATTTCTCGCCATAGCTGCCGACTTGGGCGCGGGCCGCGTCCAGCGAGGCCAAGATCGGGAACGACGGCGAAGAGCTCTGAATCATCGTCAGCGCCTGCTTGACGCTTGAACGATCCAGCCTCTCTCCTTGCATATGAAGCATCGCTCCCATCGTAAGGGCAGAGAGGGTCTTGTGCGTGGATTGGACCACTCCGTCAGCTCCTGCCTGGAGAGCTGATCCGGGGAAAGAGGGGTGCAGCCCGTAATGGGCTCCGTGGGCTTCATCCACCAGCAGCACCGCACCGGCCTCATGAATATAGTCCGCATAAGGGCGAAGGTCGGCCGACAAGCCGTAATAGTTCGGATTCGTCAGCAACACCGCTTTGGCCTCCGGATAGAGGGCGAGCCCATCTTGAATCGTCCGCAAGGAGGGAACCAATCCGATTCCGGTTTGCTTATCCATTTCTGGAGTCAGGAATACCGCTCTAGCCCCGCTTAACTGAAGGCCGTTCAGAACCGATTTGTGGACATTGCGCTGGACGAGGACCAGATCACCCGGAAGACAGGTGCCGATGATCAGAGCCATATTTCCAGACGTGCTTCCGCCGACCAGGAAGGAAGTTTCCTCAGCCCCGAAGCATTCTGCCGCGAGCAGCTGAGCCTCCAGGATCGCCCCGCTCGGATCATGGAGATCATCCGTGCTTGCCAGCTCGGTCACATCTATTTCCATGACCATGTCCAGCCATTGCGCGTTTCCGGAGCTCTGAGCCCCGACATGAACAAGAACGTCTTTGTTGCGGTCTCCTCCTTTGTGGCCTGGCACATGGAAGGAGACCGGATTGCCGGCTATATGGGAGTTCAACATCGTGAGCAGCGGAGTCGTCGTTTGATTCATTAAAAGCTTTCCTTTCGCTTGCATTCATTTCTTCCATTGTAATAGAAAAAGGGGCAAAAAAAAGCTTTCTTCCCGCAGGAAGAAAGCTCAGACATTCTTATGCACCCATATTTGCTTCATCTGATGGACATAAAAGGGGTATTTCTCGTCCTTTACATCCGTCTGAACCATTTCATTCTCGCAACTGCCGCAAATGAATTCCGATACGATATGAAGTCCCTGGTCCTGGGGCTTGAATTGGCCGCATACGATGCATTCACACAAAGCGCCCTCATGCATAGTCCATCCGCCTTTCTTTCAAGTACAATGATATTATCAGGATGCCCTGAAATCTATTAATCCATACCTGTAAAATTCGTATAAACGTCTTCCTACACCATATTCAGCCTGGGTCTGTCGGTGCCTATCCCAATTAAACTGAACCGAGTCCTCGGCTCGACCGATAGTAAAGAAGAGTCCCTAATGAGGAGGAGCACCATGTTTCAGCCTTTGTCCGAGCAAAAGGAAGCTACGATTTATCAATACCGGCTTGTCCGCAAGCTTTATTTTTCACCTGCGCTCGTCCGTTATCATTGGGCTGTCGGGCTGCTTCTGGCGGCAGCCTTGCTTGTCCTGTCTCCGATCGGCAGTATGGCCTGCTTGGCTGCAGGGATGCTGTTCATACCCCTTCTTCATTTCGCTCTGATCCGGTTGATCGGCTTGCGCAGCCATCATGAGTTCAGGTCTCGAAAATGGAACTGGAGATTTGTTTTTCCCCTCGTCGGCTATCTTCCCGAGCTCCCTGTCGAGCTGGCCGCCTTCACCCGTCTGCAGATTCATCTGCTCTGGACAGGACTGTGCTGCATCATGCTATTCTATCCCTGGCTGCAGCCGGAAACCCTGTCTTCCCTGCTGCTTGTCCATTTCTGGCTGCTTGCGCCTCACCTGACAGCCGTGTTCTTCCTCCTGAAAGAAAGAAGGGATGGCGTCGTCAAGCTTCCCTTGGAAGAGCCCTATTACTTGTATTATCACCGATAAGCGTCGGAAAAAGAATCTCTTTTTATTACCCGCACATTCTCATGCCAAACACTAATCTCCCGTTCAAGGGGGATTAGTGTCGCTTTATGCCATTTGAAATCAAAAAAAGCCTGATCGGCGATTGCTCGCGGATCAGGCTTCACTCTGTGCTTGGCGACGTCCTACTCTCCCAGGACCCTGCGGTCCAAGTACCATCGGCGCTGGAAGGCTTAACGGTCGTGTTCGGGATGGGTACGCGTGGTTCCCTTCCGCCATCGCCACCAAACGTTACGCGTGTTCAAGACGTGGCTTGCACCTTGAAAACTGGATCGAACCAATAGGATGGATGCTGAGTCCATTTGCTTTTCTTACCATAGGATAAGCCCTCGACCGATTAGTATTCGTCAGCTGCACGCATTGCTGCGCTTCCACCCCGAACCTATCAACCTGGTCGTCTACCAGGGGTCTTACATACTGGGAAATCTCATCTTGAGGGGGGCTTCGCGCTTAGATGCTTTCAGCGCTTATCCCGTCCGTACGTAGCTACCCAGCGGTGCTCCTGGCGGAACAACTGGTACACCAGCGGTACGTCCATCCCGGTCCTCTCGTACTAAGGACAGCTCCTCTCAAATTTCCTGCGCCCACGACAGATAGGGACCGAACTGTCTCACGACGTTCTGAACCCAGCTCGCGTACCGCTTTAATGGGCGAACAGCCCAACCCTTGGGACCTACTTCAGCCCCAGGATGCGATGAGCCGACATCGAGGTGCCAAACCTCCCCGTCGATGTGGACTCTTGGGGGAGATAAGCCTGTTATCCCCAGGGTAGCTTTTATCCGTTGAGCGATGGCCCTTCCATTCGGTACCACCGGATCACTAAGCCCGACTTTCGTCCCTGCTCGACTTGTAGGTCTCGCAGTCAAGCTCCCTTATGCCTTTGCACGCTGCGAATGATTTCCAACCATTCTGAGGGAACCTTTGGGCGCCTCCGTTACATTTTAGGAGGCGACCGCCCCAGTCAAACTGCCCGCCTGACACGGTCCCTGTACCGGTTTCACGGTACCAGGTTAGAACTCCGATACGATCAGGGTGGTATCCCAACGGTGCCTCCACCGAAGCTGGCGCTCCGGCTTCTAAGGCTCCCACCTATCCTGTACAGATCGTACCAAAGTCCAATATCAAGCTGCAGTAAAGCTCCATGGGGTCTTTCCGTCTTGTCGCGGGTAACCTGCATCTTCACAGGTATTAAAATTTCACCGGATCTCTCGTTGAGACAGCGCCCAAGTCGTTACGCCATTCGTGCGGGTCAGAATTTACCTGACAAGGAATTTCGCTACCTTAGGACCGTTATAGTTACGGCCGCCGTTTACTGGGGCTTCGGTTCACAGCTTCGGGTTGCCCCTAACCGCTCCCCTTAACCTTCCAGCACCGGGCAGGCGTCAGCCCGTATACTTCGCCTTACGGCTTCGCACAGACCTGTGTTTTTGCTAAACAGTCGCTTGGGCCTTTTCACTGCGGCCCCCTCGGGCTATTCACCCTACCGAGGCACCCCTTCTCCCGAAGTTACGGGGTCATGTTGCCGAGTTCCTTAACGAGAGTTACTCCGCGCGCCTTAGCATGCTCTGCTCGCCTACCTGTGTCGGTTTGCGGTACGGGCACCTTCGCCTGGCTAGAAGCTTTTCTTGGCAGCTGGAGATCATGACCTTCGGTACTAAAATTTCCCTCCCCATCACAGCCCAGCCTTACGGTTTGCGGATTTGCCAACAAACCAGCCTCACTGCTTGGACGGACACATCCATCGGTCCGCGTCACTACCCTTCTGCGTCACTCCATTGCTCGTAACGGCTTACGGTGGTACAGGAATATCAACCTGTTGTCCTTCGACTACGCCTTTCGGCCTCGCCTTAGGTCCCGACTTACCCTGAGCGGACGAACCTTCCTCAGGAACCCTTAGGCTTACGGCGGATCAGATTCTCACTGATCTTTTCGTTACTCATACCGGCATTCTCACTTGTGTACTGTCCACCAGTCCTTGCGGTCTGACTTCAACCTATACACAACGCTCCCCTACCCAAGTACTCTAAAGTACATGCCATAGCTTCGGTGGTGTGTTTAGCCCCGTTACATTTTCGGCGCAGAGTCACTCGACCAGTGAGCTATTACGCACTCTTTAAATGGTGGCTGCTTCTAAGCCAACATCCTGGTTGTCTGGGCAACTCCACATCCTTTCCCACTTAACACACACTTGGGGACCTTAGCTGATGATCTGGGCTGTTTCCCTCTTGACGATGGATCTTAGCACTCACCGTCTGACTCCCGGTTATACATGACTGGCATTCGGAGTTTGACTGGACTTGGTAACCCTTGGCGGGCCCCGCACCCAATCAGTGC
>NZ_CP022655.2:0-10000 GCF_002243345.2 Paenibacillus sp. RUD330 | reverse complement strand
CTTGCCGTATCCTTTGGCCGTAACGATCAGAACTTCCTGCTCCGGATCCACGACGTCGAGGTCGATCACCCGGTCGTCGTCATCGAGAGCGATGCCCTTGACTCCTGTGGCCGAACGGCCCATGGAGCGCACATCGCTTTCCGGGAACCGGATCGACATGCCGTCCGCCGTGCCGATGATGATCTCCTGCTTGCCGTCCGTCAGCTTCACGCTGATCAGATCGTCATCCTCGCGAAGGTTGATGGCGATCAAGCCGACGCGGCGGATATTGGAGTAATCGTCGAGAGGCGTCTTCTTGACGATGCCCTGGCGCGTTCCGAAGAACAGGTAGCAGTCAGGATCGAAAGCCTCGACCGGAATGACGGCATTGACCGTCTCTCCCTGCTCGATCTGCAGCAGGTTGATGATCGGCGTTCCTCTGGCCGTACGGCTGAGATCCGGGATCTCGTAGGCCTTGAGCCGGTACACCTTGCCTTTGTCGGTAAAGAAGAGCAGGTAGTGGTGCGTGTTCGAGACGAACAAATGCTCCACAAAGTCATCGGACTTGGTGTCCATGCCGATGACGCCCTTGCCTCCGCGGCGCTGGCTGCGGTAAGTCGATACCGGCAGCCGCTTCACGTAGCCCGAATGGGTGATCGTAATGACGACATCCTCGCGCGGAATCAGGTCCTCGTCAAGAATCTCGTCCTCGCCGATCGTCACTTCCGTGCGGCGCTCGTCGCCGAAGCGGTCGTTGATCTCGGCAAGCTCCTGGCTGATGATCTCGAGCACCAGCTGCTCGTCGGCAAGAATGGCCTTGTACTCGGCGATGCGGGCAAGCAGCTCGTTGTACTCGGCTTCGATCTTCTCCCGCTCCAGACCGGTCAGGCGCTGCAGCCTCATGTCGAGGATCGCTTGGGCCTGCTCCAGGCTGAGGGAGAAGCGGTTGATCAGGCCTTCACGCGCTTCGTCGGTCGTGCGCGAGGAACGGATCAGCGAGATGATCTCGTCGATATGGTCAAGCGCGATGCGCAAGCCTTCGAGGATATGCGCTCTCGCTTCCGCTTTTTTAAGGTCGAATTCGGTGCGGCGGCGGATGACCACCATCTGATGCTGCAGATAGTGGTACAGCATGTCGCGCAGCGTAAGGGTGCGCGGCTCGCCGTTGACCAGCGCCAGCATATTGATGCCGAACGTCGATTGCATCTGGGTATGCTTGTACAGGTTGTTCAGGGTAACGCTCGGGTTGACGTCGCGCCGTAGCTCGATGACGACGCGCATGCCGTTGCGGTCGGACTCGTCACGCAGGTCGGTGATGCCCTCGATCTTCTTCTCGCGGACGAGCTCGGCGATCTTCTCGACAAGCCGGGCCTTGTTCACCTGGTAAGGCAATTCATGCACGACGATCCGGGCTTTGCCGCCATTCTCTTCGATCTCGGCCCGGGCGCGCATCGTTACGGAGCCGCGTCCAGTCGTATAGGCCTGGCGGATGCCGGAATGGCCCATGACGAAGCCCGCAGTCGGGAAATCCGGGCCTTTGACGTAATCCATCAGCTCCACGGACGTAATGTCCGGGTTGCGGATCAGCGCCTGAACGCCGTCGATGACTTCACGCAGGTTATGCGGCGGGATATTGGTCGCCATGCCGACAGCGATGCCGGAGACGCCGTTGACGAGCAGGTTCGGGAAGCGTGCCGGCAATACGGCCGGCTCCCTTTCCTCGCCGTCATAGTTGGGATTGTAGTCGACCGTATCCTTGTTCAGGTCGCGGAGCAGCTCCATCGCGATCTTGGACAGGCGGGCTTCGGTGTAACGCATGGCAGCCGCCATGTCTCCGTCGATGGAGCCGAAGTTGCCATGACCGTCTACGAGCATATAGCGCATGGAGAAGTCCTGCGCCATCCGGACCATCGATTCATACACGGCGCTGTCGCCGTGCGGATGATACTTGCCGATGACCTCGCCCACGATCCGGGCTGATTTTTTATAAGGCTTGTCCGGGGCCATGCCAAGCTCGGACATAGCGAACAGGATGCGGCGGTGGACAGGCTTAAGCCCGTCGCGCACATCCGGCAGCGCGCGGCTGACGATGATGCTCATGGCATAATCCATGAACGACTCGCGCATTTCCGTGCCGATATCCCGGTCTTTGATTTGAGAACGTTGTTCTTCCGCCATACTTACCTCCTGTGCGGTCAGGCCTCCAAACGGCTCAACCTGATGGTGGCGACTTGCGCGGCGCCAGCCCGCCCTATCTTATCTGTCTTGCACAAAGCGGGCACAATTAAACGTCGCGGGTCGCAAAAAATAGGTGGATGCCGAGCTCCATTCATAGCGGGAATCCATAAAATAAAGGGACTCAGCACGAATGGTCAGTACACTCTATTATATCATTGTTTAGTCGCTTAAGATATCGGAAATTGGACTGAAGTCTGGAAGGGCTGCGGGAATTGCCCGCGATTTATCGCTCTTTCGACAGATGAGGAAGGATGAGATCGGTTGGCCATCCAAAGGGTTATGAGCAAGCAAGCGAAAACGGGGGTGCTGCTCCAGTCGGATTCGCTTAAACCCTACATTCCAGACACAAGGACCTATTCCAGGGACACGCTGCAGGCCATGCTGGAGCAGTACCGGATGCTGTACGTCAAGCCCGACGCGGGCATGTTCGGCAACGGCGTCATCAAGGTCCAGAAGCTCGACGGGGGCTACAGATTCCAAAGCGGGACGAGGATCCGATCCTACGCCAGCTTTGAAGGACTGTTCGCCGGGCTTGAGAAATCCCGCCCCAAAAGAAGATACGTAGCCCAGCAAGGAATCGATCTCCTGAAGCATCGGCGCCGGCGCTTCGACCTGCGGGTCATGGTGCAGAAAAACCCGAGCGGGAAGTGGGAGACGACCGGCATCATCGGCCGGCTCGGACATCCGTCCAAAATCGTCACCAACTACCACAGCGGGGGCACGATCACCCCGTTCGAAACGTTGATGGCAGGCCATATGGACGCTGCCGCTCAGAAGGGGTTCAAGGACCAGTTGCGCCATATCGGCGTCCAGACGGCGGAGCAGCTCGCTACCCGCTATGCCGGCCTCAAGGAAATCGGATTGGACGTTGCGGTGAGCACGAGCCTGAAGCCATGGATTCTCGAGGTCAATACGATGCCGGATCCGTATATATTCCGCAAGCTCAAGGATCAGGGCGTCTTCCGCCGGATGAGGCGTTACGCCGCCGCCTATGCCCCCAAGCGCAAAAGCCGCTGATTCCTTCGCGCTGAGCCGATGAAAAAAAATCCCGGGCCGTGTAGGCGCCGGGATCATTGGCGTGGAATCAGATATCCAGGTTTTTGACGTCCTTGGCGTATTGCTGGATGAACTCGCGGCGAGGCTCGACGTTGTCGCCCATCAGCGTGTCGAACATGATGTCCGCCTTGATCGCATCCTCGATCTGAACCTGGAGCATCGTCCGGCTCTCGGGATCCATCGTCGTCTCCCACAGCTGCGAAGCGTTCATCTCGCCGAGGCCTTTGTAGCGCTGAACGTTGATCTTGGCTCCTTCGCCGAACTCGGCCATGATCTCTTCGCGCTCCCGCTCGGACTGCGCGTAACGAACGACCTTGTTGCGCTCGATCTTGAACAGAGGAGGCTGGGCGATGTAGACATAGCCCGCTTCCAGAATACGGCGCATGTAGCGGTAAAGGAACGTCAGCAGCAAGGTCCGGATGTGGGCGCCGTCGACGTCGGCGTCCGTCATGATGATGATTTTGTGGTAACGGGCTTTGGCGAGGTCGAAATCATCCCCGATTCCGGTGCCGAGAGCCGTAATGATGGCGCGGATCTCCGCATTGGAGAGGATTCGATCCAGACGCGCCTTCTCGACGTTGAGGATCTTGCCGCGCAGCGGCAGGATCGCCTGGAAATGCCGGTCGCGGCCCTGCTTGGCCGAACCGCCGGCGGAATCTCCTTCGACGATGTACAGCTCGCTGATGCTGGCATCCTTGGAGGAGCAGTCGGCCAGCTTGCCTGGCAGCGAGCTGACTTCGAGGGCGCTCTTGCGGCGCGTCAGCTCGCGGGCCTTCTTGGCCGCTTCGCGGGCTCGCGAAGCCTGCAGTCCCTTGTCCACGATTTTGCGGGCGACGGACGGGTTCTCTTCCAGGAACTCCTGCAGCTTCTCGGCGAAGAACGACTCTACGATGCCGCGCACCTCGCTGTTGCCGAGCTTGGTCTTGGTCTGTCCTTCGAACTGCGGCTCGGGAATCTTGACGCTGATGATCGCGGTCAGGCCCTCGCGCACGTCCTCGCCGGACAGGTTGGAGTTGTTCTCCTTGATCGCGCCGCTCTTGCGGGCGTAGTCGTTGATGATCCGGGTCAGAGCGCTCTTGAAGCCGGACTCGTGGGTGCCGCCTTCATGGGTGTTGATATTGTTGGCGAAGGAGTAGATGTTCTCGCTGTAGCTGTCGTTGTACTGCAGCGACACCTCCACCTGGATGCCGTCCTTGGAGCCTTCGACATAGATCGGCTTCTCGTTGACGGCTTCGCGGTTGCGGTTGAGGTACTCGACGAACTCGATGATGCCGCCGTCATACTTGAAGCTGTTGCTGATTCCGGTGCGCTCGTCGGCAAGGACAAGCTCGATTCCCTTGTTCAGGAACGCCAGCTCGCGGACGCGCGATTGCAGCGTCTCGTATTCGAACACGGTCGTCTCGGTGAACACCTCCGGATCCGGCTTGAACAGCGTCCTGGTTCCCGTCGACGTGCTGTCCCCGACGATCTTCACATCGTACTGAGGAGCGCCGCGGCGGTATTCCTGCTCGTAGACCTTGCCGTCGCGGCTGACCTGCACGACGACCAGCTCCGAAAGGGCGTTCACGACGGAAATGCCGACACCGTGCAGACCTCCGGATACTTTGTAGCCTTCTCCGCCGAATTTGCCGCCGGCATGCAGGACAGTCATGACGACTTCCAGTGTAGGGCGCTTCATCTTCGGATGCTCGCCGACCGGAATTCCCCGTCCGTTGTCCGTTACGGTAATGCTGTTGTTCTCGTGAATCGTTATCGTAATCCGGTCGCAATACCCGGCGAGCGCTTCGTCAATGCTGTTGTCGACGACTTCCCAGACGAGATGGTGAAGTCCTTTGCTGCTGGTGGAGCCGATATACATACCCGGACGCTTGCGGACCGCTTCCAGTCCTTCAAGCACCTGTATCTGGCTCTCGTCATACGTATGCTGTGGGTTCGTAGACATGCTTGTCTTCACTGCTCCTCTCGAACTGCACTAACCAGCCGCCAGCGGATGCAGCGGCCCTAACTTGATTTCGGCTTTTACGCAGCGGTCAATAAGCCGCGAAATGATGTCCGCGCTTCTTCAGCGTGGAAGATGAGATAGGGGAGTAGTAGACGCGGTTCTGGGTAACGACGATGGATTTGGGCTCCTCTTCGCCGATCGTCTCCACGTCCTTGCGTTTCTTGGCATCGGCCACAAACTGCTTGGAGAGCTTGGAGGACTGCTCGATGGATATATCGAAGATGGCGACCAGCTCCGATGCCCGAATAATTTTTTCTCCGCCGAGATGAATGTACATGCGTGCCTTCAGCTCCCCTCTATGATAAATCCTTGCAGGAATAGAATCGTCCGGGCAAGAAAAGTTCCCGCCCTACAGGCGGACCGGTATCGGCGCAAGAGAAGCGAAGGAAAAAAGGCGCCGTTCTGCGGGCTTTGCTCTGTGAAAACCGAAACGGCGGCTCCGCCTTATGTCCTATGCTCGGTGCCCGTTAACGTAGAGAAGAGAAGAAGGTATGCGCATGACAACCCTTCTTCTCAAGAAAGGGCTGGAGCGGTCACAACGTTACCTTGCCGCCCTCAACCCGGTAAACCCCCGCATCCGACAAGCGGCTCGTGTTCACGCTCTCCAGCCCCGTTGCGGTTATGAATGTCTGCACTTTTCCCTGGAAGGTCTCGATGAGCTGCGTCTGCCTGTGCTGGTCCAGCTCGGACAGCACGTCGTCGAGAAGAAGAAGCGGATACTCCCCGATCTCCTCCCGGATCAGCTCGATCTCGGCCAGCTTCAGCGACAGCGCGGTCGTCCTCTGCTGTCCCTGGGAGCCGAAAACCTGGGCTTCCTTGCCGTTGATATGGAACGCCAGGTCGTCCCGATGAGGGCCTGCCAGCGTCACTCCGCGGCGATATTCCTGATCTTTTACCTGTGATAACTTTAACATAAATTGATCGAATAAAACAGATTCATCTTGCTCTCCCTCCATTTCGAAGGAAGGGCGGTAGCTGACGGCAAGCTCTTCGCCGCCTGCGGTGATGCCGGAATGGATCGCTGCCGCCCAGGTCCGGAGCTTCTCTATGAATTGTTGCCTTTTTCTCATGATTTTAACACCATGCTCCGCCAGCTGCATGTTCCACACTTCCATCATCGCAGGCTGAACGGAGCCCGGCCCCGTGGACTTGAGGTAGTTGTTGCGCTGCAGCAGCACCTTGGCGTATTGCTGGAGCGTATGCAAGTACCCCGGCTGCACCTGGCCGATCTCCATATCGAGAAAGCGGCGGCGGATCCCCGGCGTCCCTTTGACGATCTCAAGATCCTCCGGAGCGAACATCACCACATTGAGCGTGCCGACGAAACCGCTCAGCTTGCGCTGCTCCAGCCCGTTGATCTTCGCTTTTTTGCCTTGGGCGGAGTAGACCAGGTCCAGCGACACGTTCCCGTATCTCTTCTCCACTTCTCCATGAACGGATGCTTCCTTGCCGTTCCAGCCGATCAGCTCGCGATCTTTGGAGGTCCGATGCGACTTGGTGAGAGCCAAGGCGAAGATGGACTCCAGCAGATTGGTCTTGCCTTGTGCGTTCGGCCCGATGAACAGGTTGACCTTATGGCTGGTGCCGAGCTCAAGCTCCTCGTAATTCCGGTAGTTTTTCAACTTGATTTCGTTTAGGAACACCTGTTCAATCCTCCTGGCTGAAGCCTTGTCCGCGTAGGGCGGACACTACACGGCGAGACGAGTTCATGATCTCTGAACCTGGAAAGCCCCGAACCCCTCTACTTCGACTTTGTCCCCGTCATACAACTTGCGTCCCCGCCGATTGTCCGGCTCTTCGTTGATGAGAACGGCGTATTCCTGGAGAAAGAATTTGGCCTGTCCTCCGGAATCGATGCAATCGGCCAGTTTGAGGAATTGGCCGAGAGCGATGTATTCGGTCTTGATCGTGATCGTTTTCATGGCGATGCCCTCCTTGGAATGGTGAAAAAGGGGTCGGAACAAAAGAAGCGGACGGTCCGTGCGCGAATGCGCGGGATCGTCCGCCTGCTGGCCGCACCGGCTGCCCGTCAGTTCGTCGTGCGGTAAGGCAGAATGATGTACTGGCTGTTGTCATGATCCGCGGGGCGGATGATGATCGGGCTCATGGCGCCGGTGAAGCTGATGATGAGCTGCTCGCTGTCGATGACTTTCAGCGTGTCCAGCATGTATTTGGAGTTGAAGGCGATGCGGAGCGGCTCGCCGTTCTGGCGGATGACCTCAAGCTGCTCGGTTACGCGTCCGAGCTCCTGCGAGCTGGACGATATTTCGATGTTGCCGTTGTCGAGGGTCACAAGACGGACGATATTCGTTTTTTCTTCCCGCGACATCAAGTAGGCGCGTTCCATCGCATCGATCAGCTTGCGCGTTTCGAGGACGAGTTCTGTTTTGAACGATTGCGGAATAATCTTGGAAGTATCGGGATAGGTTCCGTCCAGCATGCGGCTGTAAAAGAGGGTGTGCCCCAGGCGGAAAAGCACCTGGTTGCTGGCGACGACGATATCCACAAGTCCGGATCCGTCCGGCACGAGCTTGGACAGCTCGACCATCGTCTTGGCGGCGATGACGATATTGGTCAGCTTGTAGCTGTCCGGAGTCTCAACCTGAGCCAGGCGGCTGGCTAGACGATGGCGGTCGGTGGCGACGAACTTCAGCTGGCCTTCGATCAGGTTCCAGAGCACTCCGGTCAGAACGGGAGTCTGTTCGCTGGTCGAAGCGCAGAATACGGTCTGCCTGACCATCGCCTTGAGAAGATCGCCCGGTAGCTGGAGCACTTCGTCTTCTTCGACGGAAGGAAGGACGGGGAATTCCTCGGGATCGAGTCCGACCATCTGGATATCCGTTGAACCGGAACGAATCAGCGTCTGATAATGCTCGCCCACCTCGATCTGTACTTCTTCTGCAGGAAGCTTGCGGATGATCTCCACAAAAAACTTGGCCGGCATCACGACGCTGCCCGGCTTATCCACCTTGGCGACGACAAGCTCATCCGTTTCGGCTGGAATGAAGCTCTGGATGGAAATATCGGTGTCGCTAGCCGTCAGGGTGACTCCCTGGTGGGTGACGTCGATCTTGATTCCACCAAGTATTGGAATGGCAGGACGTACCGATGCAGCCTTGGCCACTTGTTGGATAGCGTCGTTGAGTTCGTTTTTGGAGATGGTGAGTTTCATGCGTTCCTCCTTGGGCGGCATTCGACGTGATTCGTCTTTTTTGATGATGTTTTTTTAAAGAATAACAGCAGTAGTAGTCGTAGGGGCGGTGGATATGTGGATAAGCCCTGTTTTCGCCGATGGCAGAAGCCTATCCACATGTGTACAGAGTGTGCATAGGCTTGGCTATTCGTATAGGACTTATCCACGGATGGCGATCTCTGCTTGAGAGGCGCCTACATGTGGTTTTTGACTTTTTCCGTCAAATTCTGAATGACCTTGAACAGCTCCTGGTCGATCTTGAGCTGCTTGGAGATTTTCTCATGGGCGTGGATGACGGTCGTATGGTCCCGGCCGCCGAAAGCTTCGCCGATCTTGGGCAGCGAATAGTCCGTCAGCTCACGGGACAGGTACATGGCGATCTGCCTTGGATAAGCAACCGCCTTCGTACGCTTGCGCGCTTTGAATTCATCCATTTTGAGGCCGTAAAACTCTCCTACGCGCTGCTGGATGTCCAGGATGGTGATCATTTTCGGCCGCGTCGATGGAATGATGTCCTTGAGCGCCTCCGCAGCCAGATGCGAGGAAATATCCTCGTTGATGAGGGAAGAATAGGCGACGACGCGGATGAGAGCGCCTTCCAGCTCGCGGATGTTCGTATCGATCTGGTTGGCGATGTAGATCATGGCTTCATTCGGAATGTCGAGGTTCTCGGCTTTGGCCTTCTTGCGAAGAATGGCGATCCTGGTCTCGAGATCCGGCGGCTGGATATCCGTGATGAGTCCCCATTCGAAGCGGGAACGAAGCCTCTCTTCCAAGGTCGGGATTTCCTTCGGCGTCCGGTCGCTGGAGATGACGATCTGCTTGCGCTCCTCGTGCAGGGCGTTGAACGTATGGAAAAATTCCTCCTGGGTCCCGTCCTTGCCGGCCAGGAACTGGATATCGTCAATCAAGAGAACGTCGATATTCCGGTATTTGTTGCGGAAGCTCTCGCCCCGGTTGTCCCGGATCGCATTGATGAATTCATTGGTGAATTTCTCGGAAGAAATGTACATCACCTTGGTGCTCGGGTTGTGCTCCATGATGTAATGGCCGATCGCGTGCATCAAGTGGGTTTTCCCCAGGCCGACGCCCCCGTAGAGGAATAACGGATTGTAGGCTTTTGCCGGCGCTTCGGCGACCGCGAGAGAGGCGGCATGGGCGAATCGGTTGTTGGCGCCGATCACGAAGGTGTCGAACGTGTATTTCGGATTGAGCATGTTGGAAAAGGGCTCTTCGGATGATGATGGGGCCGCTTTGGCCGTCGGGATGGCCGGCGCAGCCGGTTCGGGCGGCCGGTTTTCCTCAATGACAAAACGGACGTCAACAGAGCGTCCGATGTAATCCGATACAGTGGATCTGACCAGCTTCGTGTAGCGGCTCTCCAGCCATTCGACCGCAAACGTCGTCGGCGCCGTCACGATGAGGAGTCCGTCATCCGAGAAATTGGCTTTCGTCGCCTTGAACCAGGTGTCGAAGCTCGGTTTGCTCAATTTGGTTTGGATGACTGACAGCACTTGCTGCCACAGATCCAC